>JAIORS010000041.1 GCA_021108005.1 Candidatus Aegiribacteria sp. | reverse complement strand
TCAGACTGTAGTAGTAAACCCCCGGGGGAACAACATTTCCGTTATCATCTCTGCAATGCCAGAAGACACTGTGTTCACCGTCATCCAGATCTCCATCAGCGAGACTGCTTATCAGCCTCCCGGAGCAGTCGTAGATACGGATACTGACATGCGCGGGTTCTGAAAGGGAATAGTTGATCTGTGTTGAGCCATGAAACGGATTGGGCGAAATCCGAGGAACTTGAGTTCCCGGCAGTGTTTGGAATTCCGGGGATGCAACTCCTACCGACGAAATATGTGCGTAGCGAACCGACTTTAAATTGCCGCTCCAGTTCGTACCGCCGATTATGTACAGATAGCCATTATAAGAACAATATCCATGCCCGGAACGCGTTTCCGGTATGTTGGGAAATGAAACCCATGAATCAAGCGGTCCGGATATTTGTATGCCGGCAGTGCTTGATGTGCTGTAGTAAGAGGTTAAACATTGTCCGCCGGTGATGTAAACATTTCCATCCTCCACACAGCAGCCATGCAATCCGGATACCGCAGGCAGCGGTGTTGTAGACGTCCAGGAGTTTATTGTCCCATCAGGATTTGATTGCGCAAACCATATATTGGCGTAGTATGTAAGCGAGCTGCTGTGCCCACCTGTTATATACAGATAATCGTTGTGAGCGAAGCAGCGACAGCATCTCCGCGCTGCCGGCATACTCGTGGTCGATTCCCAGGTTCCGATTGTTCCATCGTCATTTATCTGAGCATACACGACTTCAGTAAGATCAGCGCTCCCGTTGTAACCACCTATTACATATATATATCCATTGCAGACTGCCATATTGAAACCGCTTCTGGGTGAAGGCAGATCAGTCGTTGAAGTCCAGGAACCAACCGATCCGTCCGCCTGTATTTCGGCAGACCATACGTCGCTTCTGTAGCTGCCGCTTTCCACTCCGCCAAGAACAAAAAGGTAGTTATTGTAAATGAAGCAGCCATGATACATTCGAGCGCCGGGCAGATTTGTTGTGGACAGCCATGGTTCTACCAGTGATCCATCGCCAAGTATTTCAGAATACCATACATTGTTGTGAGCAACACTGGTTTGCTCTCCACCAATAGTATAAACATATCCATTGTGTGCACAGCATGCTGTACACCACCTGGCATAAGGCAGATCAGCAGTTGATTGCCACTGAGCGGAGGATGTCCCTGCTAACACAAATGTCAGTATTAGCAGGTAATAAGCTCTTTTTGTGGAATACATTCTATCTCCTCAATCGATTACTTTGTATTGCATTCATCATACACTTCCTCACCATTCCGGAATCGGTTTAAAGCACTTTTATCTTCCGTTCGTTTACAAGAACATCGAGATCAACATCCTTGATCGAGATCCCTTCTTTCCAGTAAGAATAAAATGTTTTCCTGTAATAAGTGCCCAGCCCCTTATCTCGCAGATATATCGTGCTGGAAATGTATTTCCCTGTTCTAATCCCTCGCAGACCGATAGCTATGTGTTCACCGTCAAAAAGCGCCTGTTTACATGATATGTTCTTGATAACGCGTATATCGTAGTTATCGTACTCAAATAGCTTCATGTTCAGCTCGTCAATCATGCCTGTGTTCAAATCGTTTAAACCGATGATTACTTGAATAAGTACGTTTCTATTAAGCGCACTTTCCATTAGCCTATCGGATTCAGTATTGAGATGTTCCGCCAGGTCTTTATCTTTCTTACTCAGTTTTACCGCAATACTTTCGCCGGCTGAACTTATCAGTATCTCTTCTTTTGCTTGTTTAACGAGACTATTGAATTTCCTGAGGACGAGTAATGGATCACTCATAACCTTCACGCAGTCGACCGTTTCGTTAGCGTCATGCGGGTTATCATACAGCTTATTCAATTCTTCAAATACTTCGCTGATGCCGGATGTTATCAGAGAAAGCCTTTTATTCAATTTCTCCATTAAAAAATCCGGGTCGACAGGTTCGTATATCTTCTGAGTGGACTGCAGTAAAGTGCATGCGCCCTTTTTTTCAAGTGATGTCAGCAGGTCATATACTTTAGTTCTTTTCAAACCAGATATCTTTGCGACTTCTGCTGGAGTACAATTCTTCTTTTTAAGTAATGCCAGATAGACCTTAACCTCACCGGGCACTAAATCTATAAAGCTGAATATTTCATTCACTTGATTGATATTCATTGATTCTCCTGATTCTTCATATAGTTGTCCCCTAGGGGACAATAATATTTCTCATTCAGATGTCAAGCCTTATTTTCCCCGACCGGATTATTGATTATATCATTCCGGATTCACATCACTAGTACACTGTCAGGTATTAGTTGTCGGGAGATTGCGAAGTTATTTGGTGTTCCTGCAAGGCACGGAAGAAGGCGCATAGCAACGCTATGTAACTGATTCCGTAACGTCGCAGGGGCATCAAAGAACGAGCAGGGCACGACAGATAATGCCTGACAGTGTACTAGAGTTCTCAAGGAGTCAGATATTGTTCGATATTTGTAACGGTATGATGGTACTGCAATCAGAGTTGCTGCATCTGCGGACTGGCCTTCAGGACTTCAATCTATGTTATCTCAGTACGGTACACATTCTTGTTTCAGTGGTATTTCCAGCAGTAATTCGATAGAAGTAAATACCCGATTGCATTTCATCTGTATCCCACAGAATAGAATGAGTCCCTTCCTGCTGTGTTTCTCCGTCAACGAGGGTTTCCACAAGTTTTCCGCTGATGTCATAAACAGCTAATGAAACCGAACCTGTTTCCGGTAAAGCATATGAAATAGTTGTATGAAGATTTACAGGATTAGGGCTGTTCTGATTGAGTATCATGTCTGTATGCATTCCTGATGTTGACTGTTCCTCTATGGAAGTGGTTGGTTTCTCCCGTGACATTATGAAGATATCGGCACAACTGCTTGCATTAAGATAACTTGAGGTCAGCGAAAGATACGGTGAATCGTCAAGATTTGATGTAAGTACCGGATATCTGTGATCGTAAGCGCTTCCACTGGTTATTTCCTCAACAACAGTCCAGGTGAGACCTCTGTCCGTTGTTTTCCATCTCTGAATTTCATGCATGGGTGTTCCGCAGTACTCTATGTATATATCGAATTCTTCATCCGAAAGAGAATGTATTCCGTATATACTCATGGACTTATCGTTATTAGGTATTACTATTTTCTTCCACTCATCATTTTCCCAGTAGCGCAGATACCAGTCGGCTGGATCAGGGTTGTTACGCCATGATTCACCATTGATGAAGTACAGGTTGCCTGATGGTGAAAAACACCCCGAACCGAGAGAGGTTATTTCGTTGTTTCCAGGAAGGTGTTGTACAAGGCAATGGCTGTCCATCTCATCACAGGAGAGAGGTCCATCTGTGATGATATTCTTTGTGAAGGAACCGTCTATGTTTGTCCAGTTCTCGCCATCCAGACTGTTCAGGTAATAGCAGTCCGGGTAACCGTAACCGGGATCACGATCGCAGCGATTTACTGCAAGATGGATTCCATTAGTGTCGCTCTGTGTTATCCTTGCATGATATGCCCAGTAATTCCGTGCGGTTCCGAAGTTTACAACGATATTTCCGGCATTCCATGTCAAGCCGTTATCTGTGGATTTGTAGAACATTATCCGGTAATGATCGTAGTAATAATCGCTTCCATACCTTGATGACACAAAAAGATCTCCATTTGCTGTTTTCCAGATTTTTGGATAGCAGTTACCTGATGCAGTTTCATGCACCAGTGTGAAACCGTCTGAAGGATCCTCAGGGTTTACTGAACGCTTTATCTGATAATTACCATTATGACCACTGCCGCTGGTGTTCCGCAGCCTTTCATGAACCACAATTATGTGGCCGTCATCGGCAACTACAAGAGCCCCGTGCGCATGACAATCGGTTGCTCCGGGTGTTCCGGGACCCACACCGTACGACTCGGAAAGGTCTTCGGTATCATGATCGTAGTACAGAACCATATTTTCGATGGAGTATCCCGTTCCCCCCCGCTGCATCCACAGGTAATATGTTCTGTTGTAAGTTCCGGAATAGTAGTAGATTTGAGGACCGAAGTTGCTGGCTGTTATCGCCTGTGGATTATGTCCTCTGGATTCAGTTGGATAATAATAACCGTCCGAAATATCGATACTCCAGGCAATACCTGAGAGAATCATCAATACTGCTATTGTCATCGCACCGTGTAACATTCTCGCATTTTTCATTTTCTTCCTCCATTAAAAGTAATGGGTAGTTAATCCGCAGATCAATTCAAAATTTCTCTCACTCAATTTCAGTATCATGTGTTTTCCGGAGAAATTGAATCCTTGTATGCTTCCCTGAATTCCTCAACACTCATTGACTGTAACCAGTACATTTCGAACAATTCTTTCATTGCGTTTATTATGCTGGATCGCTGAATTATCACGGCAGTGAAGCTTTCCTGTGATGTTAAGCATTCCTCCAGAACAAACATCAGAATCCTGCTATCAAAAATCATCATTTTCGTCGGCAGTGATTCAGTAATTCGGACTTCTTCACCAGCCTCACGGTACATTTCCATTACTGACCTCGGAATCAAGCTTCTGGCCTCAGATACCTGGTAAATTGATCTGTACCTTGTGCCCCTTTTCAACCCCTGCAGTTCTTCTCTGTTTCTTTCTGACATTGCATAAGGAGGTTTGTTGAATGACAGCACTTCATCTTTAGATATACGTTCCAGGGAAAGAACTCTCTGTGCTACATTCGCCGCACTCTGAATAACCTCAACGCACTCCACGGAGCTTGTCTCGTTCTGACCGATCTCATATTGCGTTTCCAGTTCGTTCAGCATTTTTTTCGATGAATTGATCTGTTTTTGAGTTCTTTTGATAAAACTTCCAATTCCTACACCTGGTTCGGTCGGCTTGTACATTTTTACTTTTCCGGGAACAAGCGAGCACATGCCCTTGCCCATCAGTTTCTGCAGCACATAGTAAATCATCTTTTGCGGAACACCCGACAGCGTAGCAATCTCTCCAACCGGCGATATCTTCTTTTTCAGCAGAGCCAGATAGACTTTGGCTTCATTCATTGAAAGCCCCATTTTTATCAGAATATCAATGTGGTTGTTTTGCATTTTACTCCTGAATCAGTTAATACCACCATAGGTATGGTGTACAATGTTTACGATTATCGAGCCTGTCAATAGCAGACA
>JAIORS010000040.1 GCA_021108005.1 Candidatus Aegiribacteria sp. | reverse complement strand
TTTTACTTATATGTACAATTGCCTTATTTCCGCAGGACCTGGTTAACAGGATCTGCCATGAAGATTTTACCGATTACGGAAGTCATCTGACCTCCAACTTTCAAGCTGAATCGGCGGGAACCGGGATGAGTGACGTTCTGTATGACAGAGAATTGATGGCGGACTTCAATGATGAGGCATCTTGCAGGGATATTAATTTCTGGATGACCTCCTGGGGCGCTGACCGCACAGTAACACTTACTGACACAATGACGATATCACACGATACCACTTTCGATTGCAATTTGCTTGTTACGGGAGAGGGTTTGCTCAATATCACCAGCGGCGCAAAACTGACGCTTATAGGAGCTCTTTACGAAATGGAAAACGGTAAGGTCATACTGAATAATGGATATTTGTACGTTCCTCAGGAATACAATTCACAGTACCCGCATATCATGTACGGAAACTCCAGATTTGAAGCCACAAACAACTCCACTGTATTCGCGAATACTGTGTATCGGACAATTATGTATGACAGTACGGAATTTTATTCATCAGGTACCGATTATCCTTTCTGGTGTTTCAGGCAGTTCTTTGATAACGCGGAGTTGAATATTTCCGGATCAAATATTATCGGTGATTTTACCATTAATGATTCATGCCGGTTGTCCATCTGCGATTGCGACACAATGCTGCCGTGGTTCGGTTTTGCTGAAGGAGATACTCTTCTCCCCTATTCATTTCCCGACTGGAAAGCAGTGAATGACTACACATTCAGTTCCGCCGACATCAGTGAACTGTCGGGAGTTGACTATACGGTGCACTTCCAGAACTGCAGTGGTGTCATGTGGGGAATCGAAAGCTGGCCCGGAAGCAGTGTTGAATTGTATCATTCCTTTGTAAACATCGCATTGAGAATTATGGGAGAGGGTACAGTGAATTTGACAGGAGTTTCAAAGGATACTGTTTATACGGAATTCCTTCTGGCTGAAATGAGCAACATAACCGACAGAGTACTGAATCTATCCCGTTGCTTTGCCCATCAATGGTGCATATACGCCTACGATAATATAGATCTCAATATCTACAGCTGCTCCTGGGGAGAATCGCATGCAAAGGAGAATTCCACTGTAACAGCTTACAACTCCGTTGCTGAGGGTTTTCCGAGTTCGGTATCTTCCGTTGGAACCGGGACTTACTGTTTCGTGAATGGTTCGTGTTCGACATTTGTCACTGCCTGGGAAAACGGAACTACTTTACTGATGAACTCCACAGTCGTGCCGAGAACCAATGTCCTGTGCGGAACCACCAATTTCGCCCGTGACCGGGCCAGGCTGCTTTCCGTCAACTCCTATTTCCAGCACAGGCCTGTCGCTTACGGTGCCGCCATGACGATGGGCGCTGCGCTCAATACAGCTTCTCAATATGTAACAGGGAATATAGACATACCCGGTTCCGCCTGGGTGGATGTAGGACCTTACTGTACAGCAAACGATTTTGCCAGGTACGAGCTGTTCTGGGCTCCGGACGAGTCGGCGGATTGGAATCTCATTAAGGAATCCGCAAACGAGATATATGAGGGTACACTCGCCGTCTGGAATACTTCCGGTTTTGAGCCGGGGAATTACACCCTCTGCCTGAAAGTGATCGATCAGCAGGATGACAGTCTGGTAGCTTTCAGAGACGTGGAGCTTCGTAATTAAGCACAACCGCCGGATTAGTGAATAGTGCTACCTGTAGAGAATGAGTTTTCCGGTCTGTGAGAATTCATCCCCGACCTGGAAACTGCAGAGATAGATCCCGGAAGCTATACACTGATCGGACATGTCGGAGGATTTCCAGGTTATCGAATGATCTCCTGGCGCCTGGGTTTCATTCACTACGGTATCAACAAGGCGTCCGCCTGTATCGTAGATACGGAGCACTACTGTTTCACTTTCCGCAAGCCTGTAAGTGAATGCCGCTCCCGCAGTGAATGGGTTCGGATAAGCCAGATAACAGCCGTTGTTCAGGCCATGTGATTCTTCTATACCGAGGGGGTACAGTGTAATATCCGCAGGCGCTGTCAGACTGTCGTCAGATGAGCTGTACAACGTAAGTCGGAGATCGTACTCTCCCTCGGTCATTCCCGATGTATTCCATGTGGCGACAATACCACTGTGTACCTGATTCGTTGATTCAGTGATTAGTGTCCAGTCCGAGCCGCCGTTTTCAGCCCAGGATATCCTGTACCTGTCGAATACAACCGGGTTGTATTCACCAGTATCCATCCATGCGGAACCGGTTATATCGATACTGTCATCGACCTGCCCCGATAATGGCCCCTCTATCGCTGCCACCATTACAAGAGCTGTATCCATAGCTTCCGGTTGGTATTCGAAGATGGAGTTGACGGCAAGGATCCATGAATGTCCGTGAGCGATGTTCGTTGACTGATATGGCCACAGAGGAGTCACGGAGGAATTAGTAAGCAGCATTGTTCCCCTGCCCCAGGAAGAGATATAAGCCTGGCATATCCCATCGGAAAACGATACAAATGCGCTGTCCTCAACGCTCAGGCTTATAGTAGAACCATCATGAATGCAATTCGTGGCATAGGTTATAGAATTTCCTCTTCCTATCAATTCACCGAAGACGCTGGAATCTATATTGAATACCGTATTTTCCATCGGATACCAGTTCCACCAGTAAACGTAGGTATTTACGTACTCAAGCAGCCTGTCCTGAAGGGGTACTTTCAAATACGGGAAATAGCTGTTGTTCTGAATACTCTGGATATTGACAGTATTGGAACCGGGCATTCTTACGCACGAGCCTCTTACTATAGAGTTGTTTATCGTAACCGTAGAACCGGACTGAGATTCAAGTGACCACCAGCATCTGCTGCACTGATCGACAACGAATGTAAAACCTATACCATCGACACCGGGTGTGCTTTCGGAGAACTCGAAATGCTCGACATAATCCGGATCCGGAAACTCGATATTTACGACGGAACCGTCACAGGTTTCCAGCCATGGCATGAGCGTATCGCACCTTGTGAAATGAACAAAACTGGAATCCTCAACCATTATATCACCAACATGATCCACATCTTCCAGTATCAGTGATGCCCTGTCGAAAACCTTTCTGAATGTCCAGTCGGGAAAATCCGTGCGTACGGCTGTATAGATGCAATCGTCATGAAGCTGAGCGTAGTGCATAACACCGTTCGCGTCTACGGTTGCGTCAGTCGCTTCGAACTCGGAGTTGTCAATGAGCCATACGAAGTACTGGCCCACATAGAATTGGTTGAAGTGAAGCCAGGCGTTGTTTCGGAACACAGCCTTGCCCTGGTCCTGGGCAACGACATGTCCTGAAATGGTCAGCTTCGCGTTATCAACAAGCAGAACGCCGTTTCCGAAAATGATGATGTCCCCATCCTGCACGAAATCCTCATCGATAAGTAAAGTGTCCTGTCCCGGGCCTATATAAATGTCCCCCATCAGAACGAAATGCTCCCGGTCTCCGCCCCGCGAAAATGAAACCACGATTATTGACAATAATAATAACCGGTTCATTTCAACTCCTTCGATTAGAACAAATTTAACACTGCAGTATCATAAATGAATATAAGTATTTGAAAATACCTGTCCCCGCTCTATGAAGGGAGTATGAACATTTTGTAACAATTTGTAACTGCACTGGATAGAGTGCGGAGGGGTCAAATCTTTACTCTTGACATTGGTGTATGAATGGTGAGAAATGTCAAGAGTAAAGATTTGACCCCTCTGCACCTGTTTGAAGAATTGACATGGTTCGTGTTCCTGTTTTATTGTTAACATGAAGTGATGTATATGCAGATACTAAAAATATAGATACACTTTTCTGTCAGTTCCACGGGATAGTTGAAAAAGAGGTTCCACAATGAGAATACGCACGAAGGTTCTTCTTGCTGCCCTTACTTTGATCATGATTACAGGAATATCCGTCATTCTTGTTGTAAGAGATATCTCGAAACAAACAATCGAAGAGCAGACATTCAACCACCTGGTTACTATCGCCGAGGCAAGAACAGAGCAAATTAAATCAATACTGGACGAATACGGGCAACTCACCAGGATGGTTTCAACGGGAAATGTCTTCGTCGATCTTTTTTCAGAAACAGAGCCTTGTAAAGAAGCAATTGAAGCCGTTAACAGACGGATCAGCGCAATGATTGCGTCCAACGAAAGCATCTCGCGGGTCAGGGTTCTTGACAGGAACGGCTTTGTGATAGCATCCAGCCATACAGATATAGGAGCCGATAACAGTACGGATACGATATTCCTTAACGTTCTGGATGGGGCGACATACATAGGGGAACTGCATTTTTCACAGTTTACGGATGATCCTGTATTCAGCGTATCGGCACCCATACGCGTCGGAGATCGATTCAGCGGTGTGGTTGTGATAAATTTCGATGCGAATGCGGAAATTTTTCCCATTGTAACCAATAGAACAGGACTCGGCCATACTGGCGAAACCTACATAGTAAACGGCAGCGGATTAATGCTGACTCCCCTGTTGTACATCGAAAACGCAGTTCTGAACGTGGAAATCGAACTGGAGACTGCTATTGGAACCGAAGATGTTCAGTCTTTCAGCCGGGAAGAACAACATGAATTGTCCACGATATTCACGACAAACTACATCGGTATCGAAGTTCTGAGCGCTCACACTCACATTCCCAGCCTGAACTGCATCCTCATTACCGAGAGCAGTATAGGGGAAGCATTTGCTCCTTTAGATGAGCTTACGCGGAAGATGCTCCTGGTTCTGCTTGCAGTGCTTATCATCGGCATTCTGCTCTCGATAATTCTCTCTTCCGAGTTGTCCAAACCTATCGAAGTACTTCATGAAGGCGTTCAGGAGATTATGAAGGGAAATCTGGATTACAGGATTGAAACAAAAACAAAGGACGAAGTAGGCCAGCTGTCAAGAGATTTCACTGATATGATCGTCAATGTGAGGAATTCCCGCGAGGAACTCAGGCACCATAATGAGAATCTCGAGAGTATCGTCAGTGAAAGAACCGAGGAACTGTCCGAAGCCAGAGACGCCGCCGAAGAATTAGCTATTGAGGCACAAAAAGCCAACGTCGCTAAAAGTGATTTCCTTGCCAATATGAGCCATGAGATAAGAACACCTCTTAACGGCGTCATCGGCATGACCGAACTCCTGCTGACTTCGAATCTCACTGACGAACAAAGAGATTTCGCGGAAACCATCGGAGACAGCGGGGAAGCTCTTCTCTCCATAATAAACGATATACTTGACTTCTCGAAAATCGAAGCGGGAATGCTTGAGTTCGAAGAGATTGACTTCGATCTGAGATCGATGATCGAAAAATTCTGTGATCTATTCTCCCTGCGGGCCCATCAGAAGGATCTCGAATTAATATGTATGGTTAATACTGATGTACCGGCTTTTCTGAAAGGTGATCCGGGAAGACTTAGACAGGTTCTAACCAATCTTACAGGCAATGCAATAAAATTCACGAGCGACGGAGAGATATTCATTGAAGTGAATCTGCTTGAGGAAAATGACAGCAGCGCAAAACTTCGGTTCTCGGTTTCGGATACCGGTATAGGCATTTCTGAAAACATTCAAAACAGTATTTTTCAGCCGTTTACTCAGGCAGACGCCTCCACGACAAGAAAGTATGGCGGATCCGGACTGGGGCTTACCATATCCAGTTGCCTGGTGGAACAGATGAATGGCGAAATCGGCATAGTAAGCGAGGAAAGCAAAGGATCCGAATTCTGGTTTACCGCCACTTTCCTGAAACAGAAAGAGAGCAGAAGAAAAGCGTACGAATCTGCAAGTATTGAGGGTATCAGGGTACTCGTTGTTGATGACAATTCAACAAACAGACACATTCTGTCCCTTCTTCTTGAATCCTGGAGATGTCGTCACGAGGAAGTTATCGGTGGCTCCGAGGCTCTCGAGAAACTCCAGCGGGCGGTACAGGAGAACGATCCTTTCAACATAGCGCTGATAGATATGCAAATGCCGCATATGGACGGAGAAACTCTCGGCATGAAGATCCTTGCAAACAGCGAACTGAAGGATACTCTGCTCGTTATGATGACTTCTCTTGGCATGCGCGGTGACGCGAAAAGATTAAAAAAAGCCGGCTTCAGGGCGTATCTCACCAAGCCGGTAAAGCAATCGCATCTTTATAACTGCCTGATTACCGTATGGGGAGCGGAAATCTCCGGGGCAGAAGACTCAATAGAACCACTTATTACAAGCCATACACTTTCAGAGAACAAACATCGATGTACAAGAGTCCTTGTTGTTGAGGATAACGCTATCAACCGGAAGGTTGCCCTGAAAATACTGGAAAAACTGGGATATCCCGCCAATGCGGTGGAAAACGGTGCCGAGGCTATCGAATCTCTTGAAAAGATTCCCTACGATATCGTTCTGATGGATTGCCAGATGCCCGTTATGGACGGTTACGAGGCAACCGGGATAATTCGCTCAAAAGATTCTTCTGTGCTTAATCACAGCATTCCGGTAATAGCCATGACCGCGAACGTTATGAAGGAAGACAAAAGGACATGTCTTTCTGCCGGGATGAACGGTTTTCTGTCAAAACCGGTGAAACCGGAAGTACTTGCCGGAGCTCTTGAAAAATGGACCGGAAGCTCAAGTTGTCCGGAGAGAACATCCAATGAAGACTCGGTCAGTAATGATGATATCTTTGATAGAGAGGGTCTTCTTGATCGGTTAGACGGTGATGTGGACTTCATGAAGGAGATTCTGGATAACTATGTTGAAGACGCGGAATCCCTTCTTGAACAGATGCGGGAAACCGATAAAGGGAAGGAAAAGGAGCTTTCGAAGATCGCACATACTTTGAAGGGTTCCTCCGCCAATGCAGGAGCAATATCTATCTGCAATATTGCCACAGAACTTGATGAAGCTATAAGGAATGGTCGTCATGAAGAAGTTGGAAGGCTTCTTGAATCAATAAAAGAGGGAATTGCAAAATTCAGGGCTTCTATTCAGAATGGTCTGAGTGGTGATAGAGTAGATGCTGGAGCTGGACAGAACGATATTGGAGGATAATGGAATCCGTCTCCGAGCTTGAAGGATTACTGGAAACACTAACCGGTGTCGAGCGCATCGATCCTTTACTCAGTCTGGCATACAAATTGTACATGCGTGATCTGCCAAGGATGCGCAAACTCACGGACGAGGCCCTGTGCCTTGCGCTGGAGAATGGTGACCGCGCCGGCGAATCCCGGGCATACAACATTATGAGTGTTTACTGGGGGGTTCGAGGTGATTACGACAAATCCCTGGACAGTGCATTTCAATCACTCGAGATTCTTCGAGAAATGAACAACGTGAAGGATCTGGCTGCCCGGTATAACAACATCAGCCTCATCTACGAGAGGATGAATGACAGAGAAAACTGCAGATTGTACATAAACCTTTCTCTCGAAGCAGCGGAGTCATGCGGTGACAGGCGGGGAACCGCAAACGCACTGAACAACCTGGCGACATTTCTGGATGATGAAAATGATCATGCCACCTCCCTGAAATATCACCTCAGAGCTGCTGAGATAAGAGAAGAACTCGGCATCCGCGACCAGCTCGCGACATCGTATGTGAATATAGGTCAGCTTTACATCAAGATGGATGATTATGACCGTGCCGAGGATTACATTCATCGCGCGAAAGGTATTGCTGAGGATGAAGATAATTCATTCAATCTTGTGGCAGTATTCTCAACCCTGGGTCAGCTTGAGGCGGCCAGAGGTAACCCTGAAACAGCCAGGGAGAATCTCGAGAAAGCTCTGGCCCTGGCAGTGAAGAAGGAGTACTTGAACCTTCGTATGAAAGTGCTTGAGAACTTCGTCACTCTCAATGAAGAATTCGGGCAGTACCGTGAGGCGCTTGAGCATTTCAAGGAGCTGTCCGAACTCCGAAGAAAATTGATTACCGATGAACGAAACCATCATATGAACCAGCTGCGCGCCGAATTCGATATAAAAGAGAAGGAAAAAGAGGCGGAGATTTACCGCCTGCGAAACGTGGAGCTGCAAACTGCCAAAGAGGCCGCAGAGGCCGCGAACGTAGCCAAAGGGGAATTTCTAGCCATGATGAGCCACGAGATACGCACACCGATGAACGTAATTCTTGGCATGCTGGAATTAACCATGGATACGCGGCTGACAACGAAACAGAAGGACTACCTCCGGAAAGCCGGTATAGCTTCCAGAGCGCTTATCAGTATTATTAACGATGTTCTGGATTTTTCCAGGATAAACGCTGATAAGATAGAGTACGAATCAATACCCTTCGATATCCAGGCTGTCATAAATGAGACGGTATCTGTTTTCGAAACCGATATCAGCGATAAAGAGCTGTACCTGAATGTGGAGTACGATAGACTGATCCCATCCTTCGTGCGTGGAGACCCGAACAGGCTTGGGCAGATACTCAGGAACCTTATCTCCAATGCGGTGAAATTCACATCCACAGGCGGGATAACAGTGAGTTCCACCCTCGATTGTTTCGACGAGTCCGGGGTTACCGTTGAATTCAGCGTCAGGGATACAGGAATCGGTATTGAGGCTGACAAGTACGACATTCTCTTTGAGCCTTTTCAGCAGGCTGAAGGTTCTTTCAGCCGTCGATTCGGAGGCACCGGACTGGGACTGGCCATCTGCAGCCGACTGGCACACGGTATGGGGGGCGGTATCTGGGTGGAGAGTGTTCCGGGGAAGGGCAGCAGCTTCTTCTTCCGCTTACCGTTTGAAGTTCCTGATAAAAAAGAGTTGAAGGAATCCTTGTCCGTGAGTTCTTCCACTGACATCAGCGGATCAAGGGTTCTTCTCGCGGATGATCTGAAGAGCATACGCGAAATCACAGGAATCTTTCTTCAGAAGATGGGTATCGATTACGAAGAAGCTGGAAACGGTCTGGAAGCTTTGAACAAAGGACAAAAGGAATCCTACGACCTTATACTGATGGACGTTCAGATGCCCGGGATGGATGGGCTTACAGCGACCCGCAAACTCAGGGAAGCGGGAGTAACCACTCCCATCATAGCTATGACCGCTCACGCTATGACAAACCAGCAGGATCTCTGCGTGGAGACGGGTATGAACGATACACTGACAAAACCGTTTACCAGGGATGAGCTTCGGGCCACTCTGGAAAAGTGGCTCAGTTCGAAGCAGGAATGACACAGCGGTTTCCAATTTACGGGAATTGCATTGCTATCCGCATGATTAGATAATTAACGTAGGCTCGGAGGTGTCTGATAGGCTCGGGAAGGAAACTGGGTCTTGCCGCGCTGACAGCTCTCGTTGTCGGATCCATGATCGGCGGCGGAGTGTTTGGTTTGCCCGCGAATATGTCTTCTGTCGCGGCTGCGGGACCGATACTGATAGCCTGGGTTATCACCGGAGTCGGGATTATCGCGCTTGCATTCGTTTATCAGAATCTTGCCGTACGCAGACCGGAACTGAACGCCGGTGTGTACAGCTATGCGCAGGCCGGGTTCGGGAATTTTGTCGGTTTCAACTCCGCATGGGGATACTGGATAAGCGTTCTGCTTGGAAACGTTTCCTATGCGGTGCTTTTTTTCAGCGCTCTGAGTTTTCTTTTTCCCGTGTTCGGAAATGGAAACAACTGGCAATCCATGCTTGGAGCATCCGCGGCGGTGTGGCTTATCAACGCTCTTGTACTAAGAGGTGTTAAACAGGCGGCAATGGTAAATATCGTTACAACGATTACAAAACTTGTGCCGATTTTCGTATTCATTATTGCTGTACTAATCGGTTTTAAAATAAGCACTTTCAAATTGGATTTCTGGGGAGGAAACAATCCGGCTCTCGGCTCAGTAGTGAATCAGGTGAAGAACACAATGCTGATAACACTGTGGGTGTTTATCGGCATCGAAGGGGCTACCGTTGTCTCTGGAAGAGCAAAGAAGCGTTCCGATATAGGGAAAGCGACCATTATCGGTATAACAGGCGCGCTCATCATATACGTGCTGGTTTCACTGCTCTCCCTGGGGGTCATGACACAGCCGGAGATCGCTGAGCTGAAACAGCCATCCATGGCGCAGATACTGAAGGTTGTGGTTGGCCCCTGGGGTATGGCACTAATTTCTACTGGATTGATCATCTCACTGGGCGGAGCTTATCTCGCCTGGACACTTCTTGCCGCTGAGATACCGTACGTTGCCGCGAGGAACGGAATCATGCCGGGGATTTTCTCCCGGGAGAATTCGAAAGGATCTCCAGCGGCATCTCTATTGATTACAACCGGGCTGATACAGCTGTTCCTGATAGTCACGCTTTTCGCACATAGCTCTTATCAGTCGCTCTTTCTTGTCGCGAGTACAGCGGTTCTCCTGCCATACTTCTTCAGCGGGGCATTCGCCTGGAAACTGGCTCAGACCGGAGAGTCGTACGCTCCGGGAGAGGGACGCGGGAAAGATTTTCTGAATGGAATAATCTCGACCGTCTACGCAGCCTGGCTGATGTTCGCCGCCGGCCTGGACAAGATACTGACTTGTTCGGTGCTGTACGCTTTTGGAATAGTGTTTTTCGTAGTCTCCAGGAAGCAGAGGAATGAGGCGCAGGTATTCACCAAACTCGAAAAAATTCTAGCCATAAGCCTTGTTGCGGCGGCTGTTACCGCGATAGTGCTGATTGCGAGGGGGGATATTGATCCATTTACTGAATGACGCGCGCCATCCTGAAATACGCGGATAGTTAGGAGAGATAATGAAGGACGGATTCATAAAAGCGGAATGGGATAAGCTCAATAAGGCAGTAATACACAGACCGGGAATTGAGATGTTTCTAGGGCTTCTGGAGCCTTACGCCTCTCTTTACGAAAGGGTGTTCAACCGCAAGGAAGCCATCCGGGAGCACGAGTTCATGGAGCACATTCTAAAGTATCACTTCGGGATCGATGTTATAAGGCTTGGACAGATCATTGAGAGAGAAGCCGAAATGAATCCGGAAATAAGGGAGAAGCTCATCGATCTGGCCAGAAGCACTGTTGCCATCACTGATGATACGAAACTCATGCAGCAGGCGAAGAGTGAATTCGAGAAGAGTTTGAAGACATTCAGCGCGCAGGACCTGTTTCAGGTCATTGTAATGCAGATTGCCATACATGAAAAGCAGGATCGAGGAAAATCAGTAAGGCAGATTCATCTGAATATTGCCGAGCGGTCACCTCTGTCAAATCTGTACTTCATGCGGGATCAGCAGTTCACTACGGACAGCGGCCTGGTCCTGTGCCGGATGGCAAAACCGGCAAGGCGTTTCGAACCGCAGCTGACGAAATTTCTCTGGCAGGAAGTGCTCCATGTTCCTATCATTCATGAAATGCTGGAGCCTGCCACTATCGAGGGCGGAGAGTGGATCCCGTTCGGCGAATTCGCGCTGGTGGGCATAGGAGACCGTACGAACCGTGATGCGATTAATCAGCTTCTCTCGCTTGACCTGGGATACAAGGAGATAGGGGTTGTTCATCAGGCAAGGCACCCGCTCGTTGCCAGCGATCAGCCGGATCCGATGATCAACATGCACCTTGACACCTACTTCGAAGCCGCCTCAAGCGATGTTGTGGTTGCCTGTGTTGAACTGATACGGGAAGCGCAAGTCGAGGTTTACCGGAAGGACGGCCTCTGCTATACAAGAACTGATGCCGATACCAACCTGTACGACTTCATCCGGGGGAAAGGATTCTCAGTTGTGCCCATCACAGTTCTTGAGCAGATGGCTTACGCCGCTAACTTCCTGTGTATCGAGGATGGCAGAATACTGGCGGTGGATGTCGAACGCGGGATCGACGCGGTCATGAAGAGTATAGCTTCCATTACCGCGGAAAATCCGCAGCGGTACGGAAAACTGTACGAACAGGCGAAGAAGGATTACGAAACGCTGACGAGCGAAGGGCGCTTTTTCCCGCATAAGCCGGAACTCAGAAAGCTTGGAATCGATGCCTATCCGGTAGTACTCGAGAACCTTACCGGAGGGTACGGCGCCGCGCACTGTATGACGTGCGCGCTTAACAGAGGATAGCTGTTTTACTGCCCCATCAGTTGAGGGGAACAGGCAGGGGACACAGGATTCCGGGCCTCCATATTCGTGCGGAAGGTTATTCCGGAGTTGACAATGAGAACATTACCTTCTATGAAATATGATGAAGTGTGCCCTTTTGTGGTCAGGGGAAGGACATGCCTCAAAAGGAGGTAACTCATGACTTTTATCATTATAATGATTCTGGCTCAGGCCCCATCGATGATCGATGGAGGTATATTTTCATCAAAATGCATTGTTATCAACGAATTTATGGCAAATCCTCAAAACTCATTCACCGAAAACGATGGAGAGTGGATAGAACTCTATAACAATACCAGTGAATGGATCAACCTTTCAGGCTGGATACTCGAGAACAACTACGGTCAGAAAATAATCCTGTCAACGTACCTGCTTCCGCCAAACAGTTATTTTGTACTTGCGGCTTGTGGAAACGAATCGCTTAACGGCGGCTTTACACCCGATTACGTTTACTGTGATTTTATCATTCACGATTCAGGCTCGATTACGATCTTGAGCAGAACCATGGATGTAATTGATCAAATCGATTACGACAGCAGCTGGCCAATTCAGAAAGGTATTTCCTGCGAAAGAATTAATCCCGGGTGGGTTTCAACCCTCGTCTCAACGTGGGATTATGCCACAATAGCCTACGGAAACGGAGACATGGGAACTCCCGGAGCCCAGAACAGCGTTTATATGAATTCATTCACACAGAACAGTTGGGCTTTCATCAAAGCTTTTGTAGAATAAACTGAACGAAAAGAATTACTTGAAAACATTTGTGTCTCTGATGCTCGCCCTTGAGGCGGGTTCACTTTTTGCAGAGAACCCGCTTATCGTATTTTTTATCGATCCGACATATGCGGATTATTCGGGAGATGCCATACTTGTATGTACTCCCGGAGGCAGGAATTTCGTAATTGACGCTGGAGACCGCGGCTACGACCCGCAATGGGATTGCGGTGAGGAAAGGGTTCTTCCTCTACTCGACAGCCTTGGTATAACTTTTCTTGAAGGAGCTGTGGGAACACATGCTCATTCGGATCATATAGGGGGGCTGATATCGGTCTTCGGGACAATTCCCGTTATAAACGCTTACGATTCGGGCTGGCCCTACGGGGGAAGCTGGACTTATGAGACTTACCTTCAGGCTATATTGAATAACGGGTCAGATTTAACTATTCCCCGCAGAGGAGATTACTTGAACTGGGGACCGGAGCTTAAGGTGGAAGTGATTCATCCCGTTGATCCCATGTCGCCTTCCAACATGAATAACTCATCCATTGTACTCCGGATCACGTATGAAGAGATATCGTTCCTGTTCACGGGAGACCTGGAAACCAACGGCGGGGAGGATACAATTCTGTCAGCGCTTTCCGCGGGAGTAATTCATGATATTTCAGCAGATGTACTGAAAGTCGGACATCACGGATCCTTCACCTCAACCTGTACGCAGTGGCTGGCTCAGGTGAATCCGTCGATTGCCGCCATCTGCGTAGGAGCGGGAAATCCCTACGGCCATCCCCACAGTGAAGTAGTGAACAGGCTCAACGGCAGGAACATCACCATCTACAGGACCGATCTGGATGGAACCTTTTACATCTCTTCAGATGGTAAGGACGTATACTACAATACTATGCCCCCTGACAGCGGAGGTCCTGATCCTGTTAACACATTCGCTGTTTATCCCAGCCCTGCAACCACGCAGGCAACTTTTTCATGGGACACCGCTGACGGCCAGAACTGCGGCATAGCGGTTTACAATCTCAGCGGAGAGAAAGTTCTTGATGTGCGCGCATCCGGCGGTGTTTACATCTGGAACCTCAGCACCGGCTCAGGTGTGGCATCACCGGGTCTTTACGCAGCGGTTTTCAGAGCGGCCGGAGGTGAGACATTTACAGAGTATTTTACCATTTCGCGCTGATAATATTCGCGTCCGTATCCTTTGCTGCAGACACCGGTACCGCTGATATGCTTGTGATATCCGCTCCGGGATTTCCGTCGGTAATGATGATGGGTCCCGCGGGGAAAGCTCTGGCAGCCGGCCCCGAATCAGTGACAGGCAACCCGGCTATGATAAGCCCGGGATTCACGGCATCAGGAGGCAGATGGAACCTGCAGACAGCAGGGGTTTCCGTAGCCGGAGGATTTTCAGCTGGTTCGGACATGAATTTCTCAGGGGGGTTAACCTACCTTGGCAGGGGTGGAATACTGAGCAGGGATGAAACAGGCCTGGTTACAGGAGAGTACTCATTCGGGGCGGGGACTGCACTTTTAGGAATGTCGTACTCGATTACCCCTTGGCTCAAAGGCGGGGTCTCAGCCGGAATTTCCTGGGAAGATGTCGGGGAACAGGGGGGAACCGGGCTCACCTGCAGCGCCGGTCTCGCGGCCGAATTTTCCGAAGGGATGAGAACCGGTATTGTCATATCCGGTATCGGGCAGGCGCCGTCCTGGAACGGTATCAGGAAAAACATGCCCACCGAGGTTTCCGCGGGTGTGAGCTATGCGTTCGCATCCATATTCACCTGTTTTGCGGGGGGAAGGGCAGGATTTTCCACCTCAGATTCCTTCGGAGGCGGCTTGAAAATTGATTATTCAGACCTGTGTGTTTCAGCGGGATACCAGCACGTACCGGGTGAGGATGAAATAAGCGGATTCTTCGCAGGGCTGCAGTACAACTACACCTCCGGAGGAACCTATACGATAGAAGCAGCTGTCTCTCAGAGAGATGAACTAAGCTGGCCGGTCTTCGCCGGAATTTCAATATCCCTGTAGTTTTTTTATTTCACTAAGTGTCGCAAATGAAGCCCTTGATCGCAGGGATGTTTTTCCCGGCGGCATCCTTGTACCCCAGGCCTTCGCCTGTGCCTCTGGAACTGGTCTGCGAACCATGCGCAGACTACGTTCCCTGGAAAGACGATGTCCCGGAGATCGAGGTTGGGTGGGTGAGAGCCGCCCGGGCTGGCGGGGGAACTGCGCTTCGGGAGGGGTCACAAGGAGGCTGTCGCTCGGGGGTTTCGTTGACCGGCCGCATGATGATGGATATGCTACGATGCAGTGCCGGATATGGGAAGAAAACGCACTACGGAGCCGAGTTCGGGAGGCGATTGCGGAGGGAGCACATGCCCTCCAGGAAGACTCGTGATCTTGTGGAATTTCAGGGTTCCTCGTACGAGTTCGTAGAAAATCGTAAAGCAAGAAGGGATACAGGTGATACATGCTCAACCCCACGTGGAAAGCGTACATGGATGGCCTCGGTGCGGGAGTCTTTCTCATTTTTTTTGCTGCCCGCCTGGATATCTGGCGACATCGGCCAGAGCGACTCGCCAACCTGTGGCTGGCTGCTGTAGCTTTCTCTGCACTGATAGTCAATTTCACAGCTATATTCCTGAAAGCAGCTGAAGCTGGTGGGCATCCCATTGTTGTAATGTTCAATCTCATAGGTGTGGCGGGGGTCGTAGTAAGCCTCCTGGAACTGGTATTCAGCCTGGCGGAAACCTCTCCACCCAGACTGATACGAGGCCTGGAATTTATATTGCTGCCACTTACGGTACTGAGAATATCACAGAATACCGTCATGATCATCGTGGCATTATTGCTTCTTGTTACACTGTTCAAGGCTATTAAGTCTGCCAGTCAGGGAAACGCCGATGCCAGGGGGGTGCTGTGGGGATTGGCGGTGCTCCTGATCTGTCTTGTATCTGACATCGTACATGAGCTGGGATTGGCCAATGTTCCCAATTTTCTTCCGGTGCTGGGTTTCATTGTTTTCTTTCTTATGGCCACCCATGCTATTAACAGTCACCTGGCAAAGGAGGAATCCTCTGCACGCACGGATCCTCTCACCGGGATGCTCAACCGCCGCGGTTTCCTTGAACTGAGCCGGTTAGTTGTCTCCATCGCTGAACGTTCCGCCAGATCCTTCTCAATCATCATGATCGATCTGGATCATTTCAAGCGCGTTAACGATAAATTTGGCCACGCCATGGGTGACCGCGTACTGCAAGAGATAGCATCGATACTTCTGCGTGGAGTTCGAGACCAGGACATACTGGCGCGTTGGGGTGGTGAGGAAGTCATCGTTTTGCTTCCCGATACTGGCGTAAATGGAGCTAACGCCCTTGGTGAGAAAATTCGGACTTCAGTTGAAGAGCTGGAGACCTGGCATGACGAGACGCGAATCTGCGTGACTCTCTCTCTCGGAATTTCCCAGTACCACAGAGGAGAACCGTTGACAGACACCATCCAGCGTGCTGATAACGCTCTCTATCGCGCTAAATCATCCGGTCGAAACAGAGTGGAATACCTGGCGTTTAGGGATATTACCATCGGCACCGGTGATCCCATCGAGTAGCCGTATCCATCCGACTTCTTAACCCGCTAATTCAGCCTGCACACGAATTATGCTCTCAAAAAAGGATTGCGCCTGTCAGAAATCGGTTGTTTATTGGGACGAATGGGTTGCTTTGTGAGCAGCTAATAAGATTGAGGAAAATCCACTTTCCTACTATTAAACAAGGATCATCGTCCTGATCTCAGACAGCTTGTCTTCGGCCTCAACATTGTTGCAGACGGAGCCGTACGATCTCAATGCCCGGCTCAACCGGGGAAAGCTGAAGCAGCGCTCAGCCATCAAAATGAAGATTGATAAGATCCTCCGGCAACGCTGCTGTCAGGGCTTCCTGAAGGTCAATTCCCCCATATAATTCCAAAGCTGGCTCCTTTCATGTAAGGTTATTTGGGTTGTAGAGGTTAATACGTAGCCTAATAATCTTGACAGGAGTCAGCTATATGTTATCGGATATGCTGTTTTGGGTTATTTTTGTGAAATGGTACAAATCCAGTTTCCTTATGTTAAGGCGTAAATCCTGCTCTGCTTGTCAGTGTATCGTTTGTAACTTCGATCCGGTCAATTCTGTGACTTGCGATATTCTGAGATTTTGCGATATTCTTTATGAAGTGCTTTTCATCTTTTGGGTGGTTGTGCATAGTCGTATTCGTTCTTGTACAAACAAATATAACAACAACTTAACTCACATGAAAGGTGGGGCGCTTTATTCTGAATCGCTTAACTTAGGTTCTCTTTAGAATTTGAATGATTTGATACTGAAGTATCTCCACCTAAAGGGAGGGCAAAATTGCTAAAGATGATGGTAGTGATAATTCTCGTTTCTTTTCTT
>JAIORS010000039.1 GCA_021108005.1 Candidatus Aegiribacteria sp. | reverse complement strand
CCATCCTACATGAGATACCTTTATATAGGATGAGCACATATTTTATACCGAATGTCAGAAGAGGAGAGAATATGCGAAATTCTAAGCACCATCCACAAGATTGAAGAGTCGAAACAACCTGTTAGTGTTTATTTTAACCAGAATTCTGTCCCATTTTCTCTCGCACAATACTATCGCTATCGCAGAATACTTCAGAAATGTGGCGAGGAAGGGCTTCGAGATGCGAGAAAGGAGGGAAATTATACAAAACTGACAGAAAGAATAAAAGATTACGTAATAGCTGTAGTTGAGGAAAACAGAAGTGTATCATCGTCCCAATTACAGAGCAAGATTCTAAATCAGTTCGACGTGCACATTTCCTTATCCGGTTTGAACACTTTCAGGGCATCCGTATCATTGACAAGAGTACCTGCCCCTAAGGAAGAGAACTATAAACGCCAGAAATCCGGTGGGGGCGAGATTCTCACGTCTTTATCCTTTTTCACCAACATTATAGAGCTATACACCAAAACAATAACTGAACAGGTGAATGCGGTTCGTCAATCACCATTATTTGAGCAGAATAAAAACATCGAAAAGGACAATCCGGACATTCGTTTACATGGAAAATTCACCCGCGAGTACAACCAATTGGAATCCGTGAGAGTGAACCGTTTCAAATCAATTGACGATAAAATCGCGGATAAGGATTTTTCAGCCATGAATATCTTTGGGATGTCAGAAAAGACGATTTTTCGGTATAATCTGGCTCTGATGTGCCTTCCGCTGGTCACATCGAACGGAAGATCAAGCAGGGTGAATCGTGTAAAAGGAAACGATTTGTCCTTCCTATGTGGATATAATTACAAAGATGCGTCACTCAATAAATATATTCAAGAATTGAAATATCTTAAGGTCTCTGATCGCTTGATTGCCGCAACAGCGAAGTTCTGGATGGATTTCTGGCGAAATGAATCAGATGATGAGACATATTTCGTGTGTTATTACATCGATGGCAATACGAAAGCATTATGGTCCTCAAATAGATGTTACAAAGGTCGAGTGACGATGCTTGGTCGCGTCATGAATTGTCTCGAAAACGTGTTTATTCATGATGGTAAGGGGCATCCACTCTATTTTCAGACCTTTCAAGGGCATGCCGACCTTGGAAATCATGCACTTCCCATGCTCACCAAATTAACGGAACTTTTGGATGATCCATCAGCACATGTTGATGTAAAACGGATATTGGTAATGGATGGAGGGGGCAACGGTGTAGAAACACTCAGAGCCTTTAAAGGCAGCGATGAGTATTATATTACTATTCTTGATGATAACCAGACAAAAGAAAGGAAATTCAAGCACATCCGTGATGAAATAAGGTATAAATACGGAAATGCAACCCTTGTTGACTGCAAGATTGAATTATTGGATTCAAAAGAGCCGGGCTACATCTACGAGTGCCGTGCAGTGATTGTGAAGTGGGACAATGGTAGAAAATCAGTCCTGATCACGGATATACCCCATGACTTATTGGACGCGAGCGAAATCACGAAAAGATACTTTGATCGTTGGCCGATGCAGGAAAAACAGTTCAGAGATGCGAAATCGGGGGTTAATATTCATCGGATCACAGGTTACGGAAAGAAAATTGAGAATTACGATAAAATGAGTGAAAAGCATGGTGAGCTGTGTAAGAGAATAACACAACTCAAAGCGGAGCTGGAAAAGCCACTCTCGGAAATAGAATCGATAGAAGAGCAACTTACCGACATATACCGACAGGAAAGAACGTTCCGCGAAAAATCGAAGATCGTTGAGGGACAAAGGGTCTTGAGTGAGGTAGACTCAGTTGAATTAAAGAAATATG
>JAIORS010000038.1 GCA_021108005.1 Candidatus Aegiribacteria sp. | reverse complement strand
CTTTCATATGCTTCATCACTGACCGTATCGAGCGATACCTGCACCTGAAACGGGTTTAGTTCAATTATTCGGTCGACAGAGTTTTCGAGGTTTATGCCGTTCGTATTCAAAGAAAACAGAAAACGGAGTTTTTTTGCATACTCCATTATCTCAAAAGCATCCCTTCGGGTCAGAATTTCTCCGTCAGCGGTGAAGTTAATCATCTTCACACCCATTTTTTTCAACTCATCTATTGTCCTGAACCACTTTTCTTTTGTGAGTTCGTCTGAAAAATCTTTTATCTTCCAGTATTCGCAGATTGTACACCGCGAATTACACTTTTTCGTCAAAAACAGGCTCGCAATGGCAGGCGGCAAAATAGTCTTTCCCATTCTGAAGCTTAACGGGATGAGTGCCTGATTTGCTATCTCCGAAATTATCATAGAAATTTTCGACATTATAATGCTATGCCTTTTTCGCTTTTACCATAACACCCGCACCTTTTTCCGGCCGGGAGTTTTTCCCGAACCACGAAAAGAAATTAAGAAAAGGGAATACAAGCGCGTAGAGTATTTTGCGTTTCATTCTCGCTTCGGTTATCAGATACGAAATGTTATTCGTAATGGTTTCTATCCATCCATAACTATGATAGGCTTCGATGAGTTCAAAGCCCGCGTCGGTAATCTTTTGTGAAATGTCCTCGATTGAATATCCGGGTCTGAAATGCCCCTCGACATCGAAATTGACTTTCCATCCGAAAAACAGCCATCTTCGCTCGTATGCCGGAACATGAAGCAGAAGCAAACCACCGGGTTTGAGAACTTTGTTGAATTGCTTCAAAGCTCTGTCATCGTCCTTGATATGCTCAAGAATATCTACGGTAACCACGAGGTCAAAATAATTCTCGTAATCAATATCCATAATATCCATAA
Source organism: Candidatus Aegiribacteria sp. (assembly GCA_021108005.1). Classification (NCBI taxonomy): domain Bacteria; kingdom Pseudomonadati; genus Candidatus Aegiribacteria; species Candidatus Aegiribacteria sp. The sequence goes on along the minus strand of JAIORS010000038.1, from coordinate 29,032 downwards.
CTTCAAACCGGCAGTTTTCTAATCCAATTTCCTCCGCTACCCGGTTGTCCCGCTCGACAAGATTCTTGAGAATGTCAATACCAACAACTTCGCTTTGAGGAAATCTTCTCGCGATTTCGTACGTAATTATTCCCTGTCCTGAACCGATATCGAGAATGTTTCGATAATTGCCTTTGATTTCAGGCAGAATTCTTCGTGCTCTGATTCGTAACCCATTTATCGGTACACCGAAAATCGATATATATACCCTCTCAAAACAAGAAAGGGTTTTATCATATTTCAGTTCACTTCCCAGCATTTATCATTTCTCCCAAAGCTCTTGCCATCCAGGCATTGCACCATCGCATGAGTGAATAATTCCATTTAAAGAATTGACCTTTTCTATACATGAAATCCTCTGTTTTTTCCCTGTAAAGGTTCTGCAATGTCCAATCGGCAATTTTTTCAGCCTGTTCGGAATATTCCGCCCTGTGTCTTCCCGCCTTTACGAAAGAAATGATACCCTGAGCGGATCCATGAATATCATGCGGATACCTGCTGTCGTTCATCCATCGCGGAGCGCCATCAGGTTCAAATAACTCAGCCATGTAATATCCAAGTCCATTCCAGTAAACATCCATGTATCTGTCATCACCGGTTTCTTCGAAATATTCTATGAATCCATCGAGAATTCCACCAGTATGATAATTGTCATGCCTTATTGGTGATTTCCCTTTTGGATATGTGTAAAACCACGCATAATAATCAGTTCGCTTGTTACATGTATAATTCAACAGTTTACCGGCGACAACTCTCAATTCATCATCCTGCGTTTCTTTCCACAGTTTGATAAGATAAGCTCCCACAAGCACATTGTTGTTCAGCACGATAGCGTCAACTTTTCGCAGGACATAAGCGATAGCTCGTTCATCTCCGTTATCATAAAGAACGGGGACATCATGCAGAATGAATTTTCCTACAGAAACCGCAGATTCCAGATATTCCCTGTTCCCTGTAACCCTGTAAGCATGGATAAGCGCTTCACCAACAAAAACAGTAACAACAACATTCGGTTCGAACATATCCTGCAGAAATATGGTGTTCTGCCAGATGAAATTGTATCCCCAGCACAGATTTTTCCGGTTAATACTTGGATTCTCCACAAGCCACTGCAGCATTCTTTTCGCTTCGCGAAGATACTTATCCTCACCCGTTTTCTGGTACAGGAAAAGATATGATCGAGCAAATTGAGCGATTCCCTTGGGATTTCTGGATTTCATCACACCTAATAAAGGACGAAAATTAATCGGATTTCGCATTATCGCCTGAGTAATAATCAGCCTCATCCATTTATTCCCCAGCGCAAGCGTTTTCAGAAACGGGCTGTTCAAAGCATCATATTTGCTGTATCCAGCATAATCCTTTGTTTTCGCTGATTCTAAAACTTCAATCAGTATATTTTCGTAATTATTTTCGGCTATTTTCATGTTGTTTTACTTATTATCAGTCGATGAATTTTCTAAACCACAGTTCAATATTGACAGCACGCCAGATCGCTCTTCCACCGTTAATTTTACCTTCCGTATTGGCATTAAGCAGTTCACTGAATTTGTCACAATCAATCAGGCCACGATTCCTTGTTATTCTGGAATTCATTATCTGTTTTATATATGACAGCATGGGTTCCTGAGCAAACCAATTATTCTCAGGTGTCGCAAAACCGATCTTATCTGTTCTCGTGCGTATCCTTTCCGGTACTATCCCTTTCAATGCGCCTCTCATAACATGTTTCGTCATACCTTTGCGGATTTTCTGGTCTGCAGGAAGTGAAAATATGAATGACACTAATCTATGGTCCATGAAAGGGAGGCGGGCTTCTATCGAACATGCCATCGAGTTTCTGTCCTCATATCTCAAAAGTGCGGGAAGTCCTGAAACAGAAAATATTTCGTATAATCTTCTGTTGAGCCAATCCCCAAATTCATGAACTTGCGGAGCCTCGATCGATCGCGCATTCTGAACAATCCGCTGATTTACCCAGCTTATCCCTCGACCCTTATCGTAACGATTTGCCAGGCGGATCATTGAACGGTGACTCAATAGTCCCGCCATCGTGGAAAACATTGATGTACTGAATTCAGCACCTGTTTTATTGCGGTAAGCATTAAATTCACTGATGAATTTTACAAAGCGGAGTCTCCGCAGATAACCTGCAAAATGCACAGGGAAAAAATAATGATACCCGGCCAATTCCTCGTCAGCGCCCTGACCGTCCAGTGTAACCGTTGTTCCAGTCTCGCGGGCTAATTGGAATACTTTGTATTGCGCGTATTGACTTGTTGAACCGAATGGCTCATCCTGAACGTATATCAGTTGTTCAATATCCTCAATAAGACCTTCGCTGTCGGGAAAGACACGGAAATTCTTAATCCCTGTATCTTTTACTATTTCATCGATATAAGTTGTTTCGTCCAATTCGAATGTGGAATTATAGACAGCGGAATATGATTTCTGATTTTCAGGCGATAGCCATGGACGGGCAGCACAAACCACAGCCGAGCTATCCAGTCCACCTGAAAGGCAGGTTCCCACAGGAACATCGCTTCTCAATCTAAGGCGGACTGACGATTCAAAAAGGTCATGAAATATTTCCGCTGCTTCGTTATCACTCAGTTCTCCCGATGGCAGAGTATTTTCAATATTCCACCATCTTTTCTGGTCCGGAATTTCAGTGGTTCCGAAAGGAATTAAAAGAAAATGCCCAGGCTCTATTTGTTTTATCCCTTCAAAAAATGTCCACCTGAAACAATCCTCACGGGAATGAACCAGATAATCAGCAATTGCTTTTTCGTGTGGAATCTTTTTAACCCATGGGAGTTTCAGCAGCGCCTTGGGTTCTGAGGCGAATGCGAATTTGTCACCATATTTAACGTAGTAAAGTGGTTTAATCCCGAACCTGTCACGACTGATAAACAGCCTTTGTTTATGCAGATCCCAGATTGCAAATGCCCACATACCGTTGAACTTATGCAGGCAATCTATTCCCCATTCTTCATATGCCTGAATCAGAACTTCCGTATCGGTTGCGGTATGAAAATGCCTGCCAAGTGTTTCAAGTTCCTTTCGCAACTCGATATAGTTAAAGATCTCACCGTTAAATGTAATCCACAATCTTCCATCATCGTAAGACATCGGTTGAATACCGTCATCAGAAAGATCAATAATCGAAAGTCTTCGATGAGCAAAACCACAATATGCGCCGCCTTTTTGATTTGCTAACTCATAAGCTGAACAAAACCTGCATTCCTGAAATTTCTCCGAGAGCAGCGCAAAGCCTTCGCCATCGGGGCCGCGATGGGAAAGAGTATCTGCCATAATCGCGAGTTCCTGATATTCGAAACCTTTCCCATGCAAATTCATTATCCCCGCTATTCCGCACATTATTTCACACTCTCCGAGTACTTTTCAATTTCACTGACGATGAATGCAGTGACATCGATTGTATCTTCCAGAAGTTTCTTTCTCTTTTCCTCCCAGATCTCATTAATATTACTCATCTGCAACAGTTCTATCCCTTTCTCAATGGATCTCTCCTGATCCTCAGGAGATTCTGTAAAGTTAAAAACAGCACCGTACTTCTCTTCCTGCTCATCTGTATATCCTCTTCCATCATTATCAAGATAAATTGCAGGTGTACCCAGTACTGCGCATTCAGAAGCCATTGTTGCGCTTTCCCCATAAAGCAGAGCAGCATAATACTGAGCATCGTGGATTCGCTCAGGTGGTATTGTTATCCGATATTTTTCCAGATCCTCAGGCATCTTCTTCTCCGATGTGATAAAAACCTTGGCATATTTTGAGAATTCCTGAACTGCTTTCCGTTTGATCTGCAATGATAAACCGCTATGATTAATATCATGACTCGCTTCCCAGCCCACAAATCGAATTATCACAAATTTCTCATTATTCTGAATACCTAACATGTCAAGAATTGACTGGTCAGGAGAAAAATACCCGGGACGAAGATAGGCGAGCTCGTGATAACCTTTATATCTAACCTGTTTTGCTCCAAGTTCTACATTGAAACAATTCGGCGTGAATATTTCAGTCACGGCAGGTTTATAGATTACCCTTTGCTTTGTTGCATTTTCAGTGTCGTTGAATGCAAGATGTGGAATTCCTCTGAATTTTGCCGCCCATGCTCCACCCGGCGAACCGATACTTACAACAAGATCGATTTGAAGTTTCCCGATTAAGCTATAGACTTTCCAGAACCATTCGATGAGTTCCAGAGGTGCCCTGCAGCCGGTTTTCTGTATCGAACCCTTATAGAATTCTATCCGATATGCCTTGAGGAGATAATGCACGATCTCCTTATCCCGAGCTATGGCAAATACATCGTGTCCCCGTTCCATTAATATTCTGCGGGAGTTTCGAAAAAGATGCACATGTGCCGGATGACCTATATCAAGAAGAATTTTCATCCTTTTTACTCCCTGTCGGCTTCAATGTTGAAATACAATTTCCTTCACAGAATATGAAAACCAATATTCTGGAATATGTAAACATCTTAATAATAGAAATCCCGGGTAGTTCAGGCAAGTGGAACAGTTTTGTCGGATATTCACTGCTCCCACTTTCCAAGGAAATAAAAGCCGACTATGATAAGTTAAATTGTGTTACAGTATCTTGAAAATATTCTCAAGCGCTGTCCGATGGAAACCTATGATTCCTGGCACCTTATGAAGTACTCTCTGGAAATATGGTTAAGTTTACTGTTTCACCCGGGAGTTGAATTCACATGTCATTAATTTTCTTTTCGATAGCGGCAATTGCGATCAGCGGATGGGGAGTACTGGCGCTTCCTCACTCGGAATCGTGGTCCCGGAGATTCGGCGCAGGAAGTTTGCTGATGTTTTTCCTTGTATCGGCTGCCGGATGGTCAGGGTTTCTGCAACCTGCCCTGTTATGGACAATCCTTGCAGTCGGAACTCTTCTATGGGTTCGCCCCGGACGGTTCAGCATGCCAGGCGGCGGTTACATGATTGCACTCTGCGGATTGATACTCTTCCCACTTATACTACTCCCGCCGATTTCCAGAGATGCCATGATTCACCATCTTTATCAAGCCAGGCTCTGGCTTGAAGCTGGAAGAATTGTCAGACCGGAGTGGTCCGGTATTTTCAGCTATCCATATCTGGTTGAATCTTTCTATTCGATTGCTGGAGGAACATTCGGATTCAGAGTCTCAAGAGTAGTAAGTCTGCTTGGATTTCTTGCTGCCTGCTCCGTATCTGCAGGTTACTTTCTGCGAGAAGGAAAAAAGAAAACTGCGATTCTCTCTCTGATAATACTCATGAGTATCCCCGAGCTTGTCAGAAACGCAACATGGAGCTATTCAGACTCGTTCCTTATTTTCTTTTCTTTGCTTGCCTATGTGGAGCTCATCAGAAATAAAGGCAATCCCGTTCTTGCGGTAATATGGGCCGGAGGTGCAAGCTGCTGTAAGTACAACGGTTTCATTGTGCTTGTATCCGTCTGTATACTTCTTCCGTTTTTCTTCAGAAATATGACCAGAAAAATGGTTCTTTATTCTCTGGGTGCCGCTTTCTTCACCACGGCATGGTGGGCAATTCCAAATATCCTTCAATGGGGTAATCCTGTATATCCGCTCTTTCAAAATATCTTCAATTCGAATATTACCATAAGTACCAGAGCGGCAGAGTATTATGCCATGAATACCGTCAGCACATCTCTCAACGGGATTATGGATTATCTCCTTCTTCCAGTGAGGATATCGCTTCACGGTGAATGGAACAATCCTGCCCTGTTTGATGGAGCAAGCGGACCGTTATTACTGGCGGGTACGATTCTGGCAATCCCGATTTTAAGGGACAGAAGGAGAAAATTCCTCCTGCCGTTTCTTTACCTGATTATCGCACTGATCGCAAATGGAGCATCTGTCAGGGTTAGATATCTTCTTCCAGGTCTTGTAATGCTTTCCATTCCGGTTTCCGAAACTTTTGAAAGCCTTCTAATGAACAGAAAGAAAATCTTAAGAGCTGCTACAGCTGTTCTTATCGTAATATGCGCAATCTGGTCAGCAAATATGATAAAAAATCTTTACGAACATGAAAGACCCTGGGAATTTCAGGAAGATAGAACATCCCTTCTTGAAAACGCGCTCTATTATGACTTTTTTCAGGAATGTGATCGTTACATATCTGAAAGTGATACCACACTTATGGTTAATATGAACCGACCATTCTATTTTCCCGGTTATGCAATTTTCGATCATAATGTGGTGCCTTTTGAATTGATGAAAATGCTGTGGTCCGGAATGGATTCCGAAGAGATTGCAAGTACACTCAGAGGTAGAGGAATAACTCATTTAGCCATGGATATGTTTATTACCTCAATAAACATCACTCCTGAACTGTCAGCAAATGAACTGGAACAATGGAGGAAATTTGTCTCCTTCAAACTCTCTCCACTATTAACTGTTGATAGCTATATTCTGTTCGAACTTGAATCCAGACCTTACTAACGATGCTTCTCTATCATTTTTGGACTTCACAGAAGGTCACTTGCGATATCGTAATGTAGTTTGAATATTCACTCAAAGATGATATTCCCGGAAGGAGTTCAGTATCTACAAGTACGTTTCTATGATCCTGACACTTCTTTCTGTTTCTGTTCCAAATCGATCATGCCTGCACGATTTTGTATTGATTAATGAAGTTAGAGAAGTAGAGATTATCAGCCTGTATATTTGGGGTTCTGGCCAATCTGATAAAGGTGACAATCGACTGATCTCAAGTCTACAGCCGGATTCAAGTATCACATTATCTCTGCCGTCGGGAAAATGCAATATCCTCGCGTTCGATGAATTGCGTAACTCCTACGGTATCGCTGAAAATTGTCAGAAAAACGCGCCCGATACAATTACGATCGATCTGGAATACATTACTTTCGGAAGACCAAATGTTGATTACGGACATTACGTACTGAATCTGACCAATTCACTTTACGGATTTGCGCTTGATACCCTGATACTCTCTTCAGAGCAGCTTAATGAAAACATCGTAATAGATGACTTCAGAATATTCCCTGGAACCAGTATCATTATCTGGCTTGATGAAGGCATCTATTCGATCAATGCTGTAGATCAGATCGGTAGAACATATAGTACAGATAATATCACCGTGCCGACTGACAACTGCATGGTGTCAATAGTTAACAGTATGGTAATCAATCCTGAACCACCTATTGGAATAACAGGATGCGGCAGCGGGTCGCTTCTGATAGAAAACTGTCTGCCAACGGCAGAAATTACGGAACTGCAAATAATACCACAGAATGGTTTGGATGGGATCTTCCTAGATAACTTGACCCTTCAGTCCGGGGCAAGCATGGTCGCAAAGCTTAATCCGGGAATTTATTCAATAACGGCAACAGATGAATTTGGCGCTAAATACACTATTTCCTTTGAGCAACAGGATACCGATATTACAAGGTTGCCGATAACATATGAATCTCTGCAGTACGATTTCAGTTTTCCAATTATCAGTCGGGAGCAATGAATGGGCGGTACACCCCTGACTGACTGGCTTAACATCAGCTCGCTTGCATGGTCGCTTCTCCGTATTGCAATTATCTGGCTTGCATTCTATGGCACAGGTACACTGATATTACGAATTAAATTGATTAAGAAGTACTTCAGTCTGATGCCTTCAGTCATTCCCGGAATGCTTTTTTATATGGGAACAATAGTATTGATGTCACTGTTTCATCTGCTCACCAGAAGAATTATACCAATCTTCATTATACTCGGAGCATTGACCGGGCTGGTTTTAGTATATGTACGATTGAAGAAGTACTTTTCCGGTTTCCGTTTTCACTTGAAACATCCCGCTATTTTCCTCCCTATCCTGCTGGCAGGATACATTCTGATTACAAACCTGATGCTGGCAGGACGTCCGGAAATGGACTTCAACGATACCCAGGTCACCTATCTGGTTCAGCCTGATAGATGGTTGAATGACGGTCAGATGAGCTTTCTTGATGAAACAAGGTGTTCTGCCTTTCCAATGACTTCGGAAATACTGTTGTTGCTGCCATCTTCACTTGCAGATGACAGAGTAGATCAGCTTATTCTAGGTCAGCTGTTTGAACTGAGTATGTCCATTGCATTGATCTTGTTATCAATGGTAATACTCGGATTCGGATGGAAATGGTATCCAGCCGCGCTGATAAGTATTACCGGATGCTCCACGATTCTTCTCTGGTGCCACTTTGCCAAACCCGATGCAACTGCTCTTTTCTTTGTCACAATAGCCCTAGTAGTATTATTTAAACAGATAACAGACACTGATTATCGTTTAGATCTAACAGCATTACTAATAATGGGTCTGGCGCTGACATCAAAATTGACAGTATACTTCGCACTCATTCCATTCGTTATAATGTATATTTATATAGCTATACGTAATAAATACAACAAATTTAGTGTTTTATCTAGCATTATTACACTGATATTGCTACCATTGATATTTGTGATACGAACATTTATTCATACAGGTTCTTTATTCTACCCCTATACATTATTTAATTTTTTTCTAAAACCTGAATGGCGAATGCCTGAAGTACAACTTACTTATCTTACATTCAACGATAGAAGTTCGGATTTTTACCCAACTGTGCGGTTTCTTCAGAATATCTGGCATTACTTCGGAACCTGGAATTCTTCCATTTTTCTTCTTCTCGGAGGATATATTCTCACAATAAAGAGAAGGTGCTTGAAAAGAAGAACTATAATTCTTGCTGGTTTTGGAATTTACGCGATTATTTCCCTGATTCTGTTCTATCCCGCATGGTGGGGTGCGAAATACGGAATACTGCTGATTCCATTTGCCACTCTGTTTGGTCTTTCTATGTTCAGGCATTTGAAATATGGCCTGCTTTCCGCGACTATTCTGACAGTTATGATCTATTTCATCTATGATACTTCTTTGTCACCAACAGAACACTACGGGCTGCGATTCAGAAACGAACTGCTAGAATCATATGTAAGCAATGATTGGAAGCTATCCGATTGTGAAATTGTTCAGAAACAACCTGAATTGAAAGCAACACTCTGGATGAATCATCATCTTCCTTGTAATTCAACAATCCTTTCATTTTATGAGAGGAAGCGCTATTTCTCCAATCACAGGTGGATTACTGCATTTGAGTATCCTGTTGCCGCGCATTTATATTTAAACAACAGTATTGAAGATGAAATAAGTATTCTTAAAGAATTGGATATTGATTATATCATCCTTATGGAAATTAATCCCGCCCCATTTGATGATGAAAACTCGGTTGAACTCTTTTCTAGAATCGGCCCGGGAGATGTGCTTGAACCGGTTGCGAACATCGATGGACATACAATCTACAGATTCTGTCCATCAAACCTGTAGTTTCATATAAACATTGATCAAAAGAACGGCGGGTTGTTAAGACCCGCCGCCAATCTTGAAATATCAGAATGTTACTACCAGGAGACTATGCCATCATTGATACTACCGTGGGTAAGAGGTGCAACAACATTACACCCTATTGCGTAAGTAGTCGTCGGCGCAGCCGGGACTACAGTGTAAGCACCGCTGGCTGGACAGCTGATAGACGTTGCATTTCCCATTATCGCGCTTGCTCCACCAGCTGCAAGCTCAGCAAGCGTGCCATACGCACCGTACATTCCGTAGTACATGGATTCGCCTGTTCCAAAGGTCCTTAAGTTGCTTCTGCAGGAAACCTGCTCCGCCTGGTCTTTAACACTTGAGAACTTCGGTATCGCTATGGCAGCAAGGATACCGATGATGACCACAACGATCATCAGCTCGATGAGGGTGAAACCTTTTTTCATTTTTGGTTCCTTTCGTTTAGAGTTAACGTTAACAGATACTAGTTTTCAATCGTACTATACATTGAAGCAATATGTTTGCCAAGATGCAGTATCCAGTATTTATTCCCTTAAGAGAACCATATATAGCCTTTGTAAAACGGTAAAGTGAAACGCTTGAAAAAAAACATCTATTGCAAATTGCAAGACACAAGTCTCATTATGCATTTTTATATTACAAATCAATAAAGAAATGCCTATGGGGATTATCTATAATGGCAGCGTTGATTAACAGGCTGCTTAATTCCTCTCGGGACATGCTGTAATCACCAACATCTGAAACACCTGTGGATAGATCAATGTCCGGATTGAACCAGGTTGCCATATTTTCGAACCATCCTGAAAAGTTGCCTGTGGAGAGTAATACAATATCCGGCCTTCTATCATCCACATATTTCAGAACCCATCCCCCGTAGAGAAGATCATTGCTGCTAAGGAAAAACGCTGATTCTAACGGAGCCGGGGCAAAGTATTCCACTATAGTATCTTTCTGATCAGGAAGCGGATTCCAAAGCAACGCTCCCGCTGCAAGAACAGCGCCGGCAGCAATAATCCCAGCTCTCTTTCTCCGCTTAACCAATGCTGATATACCGATAAATGAAATCACGATTATCGCGAAAAGGGATATTACAGCAGTCTGTGTTGTTCCCGCTGCCATTGGATTGATGAACGTTACAAACAGTAAATCCGCAATGATCAGAATTTCTAATTTGATCATGAGTTTTCTGTTCGTTCCGAAAAGCTTCACCGCCCCTATAACAATCGGCAGAAGAAGAACGGGCCATAATATCCTCCACAGGGCACCTAGATGCCGCAGTAGAACATCAGCTGAAATTCCGCCCATACTTCCGCCGTATACTTCTCTGTAGCCTCCCGCTGTAACCTGCCTTACAAAATTCGCTATTGATCCTGTGCTGCCCCAGTCTACGATAGTCCCTGAAGCCGAATAGATTGGAAGCGCAAGGTAAACGCTTAATCCAAGCAGCAGACCACTTACGAATTTAAGTATTGAAACATTCTTCCATCTGAACAACACAGGTAAAAGAATTCCCTGAGGATGAATTGTCATTGCAAGCCCCATAAGGTATCCGCCTTCGAGATCAAAGGAAGGTTTTCGATACAAGGCCAGTGCGTAGATCAAGAACAGGGGCCCGTAAGCATCCCACATAAGGAGCCTGCCGGCAACAGCGGGAAGCAGTAATACCCCTATTGAAAAGAATACTAATGATATCGATGGTTTTTTCATGATAAGCAGAAGCGCTGACGCGGCGGCAAATGCAAAGAGCAATCTCAAGCCCTCGGAGCCGAAGACAATCCATGACAATCTTGATGAGAGACTGAGGATGGGAAGCCCCGGTGGATGGTTGATACCTCCAAGCCTGGCTACAGTAAGAAACTCACCCCCGTCCTCAACAGGGATGCCACTCTGACCGGTGATGAAAGTAATCGAAAATAATACTAACAAAAAAATGAGCGGCAGCAGAATTCCGGAATGAGAAAAAGTGGATTTCCGGGATTGTTCTGTCACGGAATTTCCTGATCCTGTGAATACTTCTCCAGTCTTCTGTACAATGTGCTTTCGTTAATTCCCAGTATCTTTGCCGCAAGGCGTTTCTGACCCCTGGCCTCGTGTTCCAGGACGTACAGCGTATATGCCTTTTCTATCTTCTCCAGTGTGGGATTATTAAAGGCAGGCTGCTCTGCTCTTGTTTTGGAATCCGCAGTTATTTGCTGTATTTCCCCGGGGAGCTTTACGAAATCCGGAATATCGCTCGCTCCAATTTCGTTACTTCGGGTCATCACGCAGAGTCTCTCAACAAGGTTTTCCAGCTCCCGAATATTGCCGGGCCAGCTGTAATCGAACAGAATCTGTCTTGCTTCAGAGGTAACAGTTTTAATCTGTTCGCCGGTTTCACCGGAATAGTCTTCCAGGAATTTACTAAGAAGAAATGGGATATCGGATCTTCTCTCCCGCAGGGCGGGAACATGAAGAGGAATAACGTTCAACCTGTAATAAAGGTCTGTTCTGAAATTGTCATTCCTCACCATTTTACCGAGATCAGCGTTGGTTGCCGATATTATCCTGGCACTAAACGGGACATGTCCGGTTCCACCGACAGGAAGCACCTGACGCTCCTGAAGAGCTCTGAGCAGCTTTACCTGAAGTTCCCTGTCCAGTTCACCTACTTCATCCAGAAAGAACGTACCTCCTCTCGCTGCCACAAGAAGCCCTTCTTTGTCCTTGTGAGCGCCTGTGAACGAACCCTTCATGTGGCCAAAGAGTTCACTTTCCAGAAGATTTCTGGAAATACTGCCACAGTTGACCGCGAGGAAAGGTTTGTCCGATCTGGAACTGATGCTGTGAATAGCCCTGGCTATAAGCTCCTTCCCGGTGCCGCTTTCACCTGTTATAAGCACGGTACTGTCCTTATCGGCCACCATTCTCACTTTTTCAAGCAGTTCAACAATGGGTTTGGATTTCCCGATTATACCGTCTACAGTATATTTTGAACGAACTTTCTTCTTCAGTTCTCTGTTCTCCCTCTTAAGCTCCCTTTCGCTGAGGGCTTTCTCTATCGCTATCAGAAGCTGGTCAACTTCGAAGGGTTTTACAAGGTAATCTGTTGCCCCTTCTCTCATTGCTTTAACCGCAGAATCCACACTGGAAAAGGCTGTCATGATGATACCTATAAGGCCGGGGAATTTCTCCTGGAGTTTCGTAAGAACTTCAAAACCGCTTATTCCGGGCATCTTCATATCAACAACCAGTATATCCGGCATTGATTTCAGTCCGGCTTCTACAGCCTGTTCTCCGTTTGAACAGCACGATACATCGTAACCATGCTCTTCAAGAAGTATGGAAAGCCATTCCAGCATGGGCTTTTCATCGTCAACTATCATTACAGAAACAGGTCTGTTCACGCTATTTCCCTCCAGCTTCAGGCGCAATTGCGTCGGGTGGAGCTATTGGAATGCTCACCCTGACAGTTGTGCCTTCTCCGGGTTTTGAGTCGATATCCATTCTTCCCCGATGATCACGCGCTACTTTTCGGGCTACGAACAGTCCGAGGCCGGTTCCCTCTTCCTTGGTGGTGAAGAATGGGTCGAACATCTGAACCAGAACTTCATCGGGAATCCCGGGTCCGTTATCATGTACATTGAGTTCAACCATACCATCTACAGGTGAATTAACAAGGGAAACGATGATTTCCCCAGCCTGGGAATTCTTCAGTACCTCAGCGCTGTTACGCATGATGTTCGTAAGCAGCTGAACGAGCCTGGCCTGGTTGCCAAATACGATGAAATTGCCTTCTATGTGAGATTCTATTCTGGTCTGTGATCCAAAACCCTGTTTTGCGACTTCAATGGCTTCCATCGCTACAGCTTCCAGGGACACAGGATTCGTGTAGGATACGATGCTGTTTCTGGAAAGCTCAAGGTAACCCTCAATTATCTCCGATATCCTTTTTGCCTGATTGCTTATCAGATCGGTCATCCTGTCCGTTTTCTTCCAGTCCAGTGTTCCCATTTTTAGAATATGAGCCGCTCCGCTCATGGATGCCAGAGGATTTCTTATTTCATGAGCCATGGTGCTTGAGAGCCTGCCTATCGCCGCCAGCTTCTCCTGCTCCTGAAGCTGCCTTTTAAGCTCGAATGTTTCCGTAATATCTGTTATTGCTACAAGGGCACCGGCAGCGTTGCCTTCATGATCGAGAAAAGTACCCATTCGACATTCCAGGATTCCATCGTTAATGCTTACCTCAATGACCGGAGGCATTCCCGCGGAAAGTTGAAATTCCCTCAGCATTGTGTAGATGTCGGTATTGATAACCTCTTCCTTCCAGTTATCGCCCATGGATAGAATCCTGCGCCCTGCGTTGTTGATACTCACTGGAACTCCGGAGTTGTCTATTACGAGTATGCCGTCCGATAGGCTTTCAAGTATTTCCCGGGACATGGTCCTGGCTTCCCTCAGCTGCCTGAGAATCCCGTCAGCCCTTCCCTTTTCAAACAGTAGATGCTGCGAAAGGTAACCTGAAACAAGACCTGTTATTGTAAGAAATCCCGCGTATATCATTACAAACAGTAGAGCGTACTGAAAAGTTACATGCGAGGGTAAAGCATTCAACAGCTTTCCCAGCGTACTCCCCGTAGGACTGTATTCAAATACTCCTGATATTGTAACGAAGGCCAGTAAGGCCACCATCACTGAATCCAGTACGGCTATCAGTACTCCACCGCGAATGCCAAGATATACGCCTGCAAGGAAAGTATGAATGAAGAATAATGCGGTTAAAGGGCCATCAAACCCGCCGGCCATCCGAATCAGCACTGAAGCCAGAATAGAATCCAGAATGAATACTATCCACAGCTGCCATTCGCTTTCCCGAAGTGTTTTTCGGAAAAGAACATCTGCTGCGACCGAAACGATTACAGCAGCGCCCACAGAGGAGTAGAGCACTCCTACCCTTGACCATCCCAGAAACATAACACCGAAGAGTATGAAAAGACTGAATACAATGAGGCGCCCCACCTGAAGCCAGGTGCGGCGCGTCATTGTCAATATGCTTCTATGCATATTTCTATCCTTGCACAGGAATAAACAGTGACACCGTTGAACCTGCTGTTATTACGCTCCCACTGTTCCAATAAGATCGAAAATCGGAAGGTACATTGCAATAACGATACCACCGACTATTCCGCCCAGAATCACGATCATAATAGGTTCGAGTGTTGCCGTAAGGCCCGCGACAGCCGTATCTACTTCCTCCTCGTAGAAATCAGCGATTTTCATGAGCATGGTATCGATTCCGCCGGTCTCTTCGCCAACCGCGATCATCTGGGTCACCATACCCGGGAAAACACCGGAAGCCTGCAGCGGATTGGAGATATTCTCACCTCCGGAGATACTGGTTCGAGCTTCCATGATCGCGTCAGCTACAACCCTGTTACCTGAGGTTTTCGAGGTGATGCTCAACCCATCAAGTATGGACACACCGCTTGATATAAGCGTACCCAGAGTTCTGGTGAAACGGGCGATTGACATCTTTCTCAACATCATACCAAAAATGGGCATTTTGAGCTTGATTGCATCGATAACTTTCTCGCCGTTTTTAGTTTTGTAGTACATTTTATAGGCAGTTATAATAGCAGCAAAGCCTATCAGAATCAGAACGATGTTTTTCTGAACGAATTCGGAAAGACCTACAACGAACCGCGTTGGTCCGGGCAGCTCGCCGCCCATGTCAGCAAACATCTGCTCGAAAATTGGTATTACGAACAGCAGCAGAGCCATTACGACCACGATAACAACTATCAGAACTACCATTGGATACATCATGGCCGATTTTATTTTACTTTTAAGAGCGGTTGATTTCTCGAGGTGTATGGAAAGCCTGTCAAGGATAGTATCCAGAATACCGCCCTGCTCACCCGCGGCGACCATGTTCACGTAAAGCTCAGAGAATATTTTACTGTGCTGCCCCAGGGCATCCGCCAGTGTTCCTCCCTTTTCCACATCCGATGTAACGTCTTCGATAACCTCCGCGAAAATCTTGTTATCCTGCTGTTGACTGAGTATCTGAAGACATTTGACCAGTGGAAGCCCTGCGTTGATCATCACAGCGAACTGCCGCGTGAAGGTCGCCAGTTCCTTGTCCTTCACGCCCGTTCCTATAACGCCAAAGGTGGCTATATCGAACCCTTTACCTTTGATCTTGGTTACATTCACCCCTCTTTGAGTGAGGAGTTCTTGCGCTTCCGCCTTTTTCGAGGCAGAAATCTTCCCCGACATCATTCTGCCGGCTCTGTTTGTTCCTTCCCAACTGAACTCAGGCATTTTCCGCCTCCTGTCGCTAAATAATCTCTCTGCCGGTTGCTATCATCTGTTCAAGTTCCCCGATATCGTGGGAACGCTCCAGGGCAACTTCTCTCGTGATTTCCTTCTTCTTGTACAGTTCAAATAAAGACTGGTTCATGGTCCTCATACCGTGTTTGTGACCTGCCTGCATAAGTCCGTATATCTGGTGAAGCTTATCCTGTCGAATAGTCGCTTTAACCGCCGGATTACAGACAAGAACCTCCGCCGCCAGCGCCCTGCCCGTTCCTCTGGCCTTTGGAACCAGTTGCTGCGTAAGAACGCCTATAGTTACAAATGACAACTGGCTTCTTACCTGATCCTGGCTTTGCGCTGGAAACGAGTCAATAATTCTGTTGATGGATTCGTAAGTGGAATTGGTATGCAGTGTAGCCATTGTAAGGTGGCCTGTTTCCGCGATGTTCAGTGCTACCTGCATGGTTTCCATATCCCTCATCTCACCAATAAGTACCACATCGGGATCCTGCCTGAGTACATATCTCAGCGAATTTCCATAGGACTTTGTATCCTGCCCTATCTCCCTCTGATTGATGATACCCTTATCGTGATGGTGCACGTATTCTATAGGGTCCTCTATCGTGATTATATGGCAATGCCTTGTTGCGTTGACCTTTCTGATTATTGAGGCAAGTGTAGTGGATTTACCGCATCCTGTAGGGCCGGTGACAAGAATCAGACCCTGGCGTTTCTCCGCGAAAGTTTCTACAGCATGCGGAACTCCGAGTTCATCGAATGAAAGTATCTCATGTGGAATGGATCTGATGGCACTGGCAACGCAGCCCCTCTGAAAAAATACGTTGGCTCTGAACCTTGAGAGGCCTTTTATTCCGAAGGCGAAGTCAAGCTCCTTCTCAAGCTCAAATCTTTTTTTCTGTTCATCCTTGAGAAGGCTGTAAATAAGATTCTGTGTATCCTGAGCAGTAAGAGGATCGTACTCCATCCTTTCCAGCTCACCGTCTATCCTGACAACGGGAGGGGTTCCAACCGTAAGATGAAGATCAGTGGCCCTTCTTTCCATCATTTCCTTTAACAGAGTTTTAATAATCATATTATGCTGAACGTCCTTCCTCTGTCTGCTGCTAACCGGTTCTGCTCTTCAATTCTTTCATGGCCTTTGTCACTTCCAGATCGTCCTCAACTATTTTGGTAACCTCATCAAGTGTTGTAATACCCGCCTTCAGCTTCGCAATAGCATCCATTCTGAGAGTTCTCATCCCGTTTTTCACACCCAAAACACGTAACTGGCCCGCAGTGACCTTTTCAATTATAGCCTGTTTTATATTCTTATCAATTGGCAGTACTTCGTAAAGCCCTATTCTTCCTCTGTAACCGGAGCCTCCACATTTACTGCAGCCTTTGCCTTTATATGTTGTATGTCCAACCATTTCAGCAGGGTCAACACCCGCTGCCAGATATTCATCATCCGAGTACTCATGGGGTCTCTTGCAATTTTTGCAGATTTTCCTGACAAGTCTCTGGGCCATGATTGTTCGAACAGATGACGCAACCAGGAATGGTTTAATACCTATATCGATCAACCTGTTCACTGTACTGGGAGCGTCGTTGGTGTGTATTGTGGAAAAAACAAGATGACCGGTGAGCGCAGCTTTTATCGCGATGCTCGCTGTCTCCAGATCTCTAATTTCGCCCACCATGATTATGTTGGGGTCCTGCCGGAGGATTGCCCTTAGAGCCGTGGCGAAATCGTATCCCATACTGAAATCTATCTGTGTTTGAGTTAAGCCTTCTATATTGTATTCCACCGGTTCTTCAGCGGTGTGAATGTTCCTGTTCTCCGTGTTCAGCGAACTCAGGGCAGAATACAGTGTCGTTGTCTTGCCGCTTCCGGTGGGGCCCGTAACCAGAACAATACCGTATGGAGAGCTGACTCCCTGCATGAATACTTTCAGCGCGTCTTCAGGAAAGCCAAGTTCCCTCAGGTCAAACTCCAGGCTGCCCCTGTCAAGAATACGCAGAACGATCTTCTCGCCGTTAACCGTAGGGACCGCGCTGACACGGAAGTCAATTGATCTTCCATCGATTACTGCCTTGATACGACCATCCTGTGTTTTTCTTCTCTCTGCTATATTCATTTTTGCCATTATTTTCAGTCTGCTTAATATCTGAGGCTGCACTTTCTTGGGAAGCTTTCTGACCACGAAGCACTTACCGTCGCGCCTGTATCTTATACGGAGGTATTTCTCGTAAGGCTCTATATGAATATCACTGACTTCGGTACGTACGGCTTTGGCAATTATGGCATTTACAAAACCGACTATGGGGCCTTCCATAATATGTGAGTATTCATCCTCGAGATTGCTATCCTCGTATCCCTCTTCCTCATCTTCGTAACCAAGAGTCTGCACTACTTCAAGGTCATCAAGTTCCTCTTCATAGTCATCCAGCTGGTCTTTTACCGATACGAGGGAATCCTGTTTGCCGTAAAGGTCGTTCTGTGCCCTTCTGATAGCGGACGGAGCTGATGCATAAACGATGACTTCTTTTCCTACAGCGAACTTAACATCATCAACTGCGTACAGATCCCCCGGCGACCCCATGCCAATGTAAAAATATTCCTTGTCTTCTTTAAATGGAACAAGAAGATATTTTCGCGCGGTTTCGTCCGGGAGTGATTGTGCAAGCAGGGGATCGAATTCCAGCTCATTAAGAAATACTGGCTTAACGGAATATATTTCGGCCAGGAATTCGGTGATAAGGTCTTCAGGTACAACGCCCATCGCAACCAGCTGGTCGGCAAGCTCAATTTCGCCCGGGCCGTACGAGCTCAAGACCTGGTCAATATTATCCTGCGTGACCATTCCGGATTCCAGAAGCATCATCGCCAATCTGCTAAGCAAGATACCCTCCGTTAAGAGTTCGCAATTGTTTCTCTTAGGACTTCATCGAACGTAGTAAGCCCGGTTTCCAGCTTCCTGATAGCAGCTTCTCTGAGGTTCACCATGCCCTTTTCCAGCGCTACTTTTTCGAGCTCTATGCTGCTGGCATCACTCTCTATCAGGCGCCTTATGTCATCGTCTATTCGCATAACCTCAAAAATACCAATTCTACCCTTGTAACCGGTATTGTTGCAGTACGAACAGCCTGTGCCTTCGTACAATTTGATATTCCTGAACCTTTCAGCGTCAATTCCAGCGTCAGCGAAAACATCATCGGGAACATGTATTTGAGTCTTGCATTTGGGACATATCTTTCGGATAAGCCTCTGAGAGGCTATACAAACCACTGATGTACTGAGCATGAAGGGTTCAGTACCCATGTCAATCAGCCTGTTGATGGTGCTTGGAGCATCGTTGGTATGGGTAGTTGAAAGCACCAGGTGACCGGTCAGAGCGGCTCTAATAGCGATCTCACAGGTTTCCTTATCCCTTATTTCTCCGACCATGATTATGTCAGGATCCTGCCTCAGGTATGCTCTGAGAGCGTTGGCGAAAGTCAATCCGACATCGGAATTCATCTGGACCTGGTTAATACCCTTAAGATTGAACTCAACCGGGTTCTCAGCGGTCATTATGTTAACGCCAATATCGTTAAGCTCGGTAATGGCGGAATACAGCGTGGTTGTTTTTCCGCATCCAGTAGGCCCGGTGACAAGTACAATTCCAAATGGTCTCTTGATGCCTTTTCTGAATTCCTTGAGTGGCTCCTCTTCGAATCCAAGCTTCTCAAGGTCAAGAATAACAGCGCTGCGGTCAAGAAGCCTCACTTCAACTTTCTCACCGAAAAGCGTAGGCAGAGTCGCGAGCCTGAGGTCAACAAATCTTTTGCCTACCAATATCTTCTGCCTTCCATCCTGCGGAAGATTATGGTCGGCAATATCCATTCCTCCAAGGATCTTGAGGCGGCTGACCATAGCTGATCTGTATTTCCTGCTGGGACGCATGACCTCATGAAGGACACCATCTATCCTGAACCTGACCCTCACGAATCTCTCAAAGGGTTCGAAGTGAATATCGCTGGCCCCCCTTCTTACAGCATCCGCTATAAGACTGTTTACGAGTTTGACAACGGGAGAATCAGCTATTTCAAAATCAAGGTCATCTTCCTCTACTTCCTCTTCCTCATCACTCTGTATAATCATGGATTCAAATACTTCATCACCGATAAGCATGTCCGCATCCGCATCTAAACCATCATCATCAATATCCGCAAGAGAAGTATGTATACTGTTGTTCCTGTTTTTCTCATCGATCGGTACGATGGCTTCGGAATCAGCGTAAAATTTCGACAGAGCCCGTTTTATCATGCTCGAGGCACATATGTGGGGTTCAATATCCATTCCCAGTGAAAATCTGAGATCGTCAATCGCGAAGAGGTTGTTGGGGTCGGTCATGGCTACAATCAGCTTTCTGCCATCTCGATTGATGGGAATAACTTCATACCTTCTGGCGATATCACCTGTTATCAGGTTAATTACATCTTCGTCGATATCTTCTTTATCGAGATTTGAACTCTCGATACTCTGCTGTCTTGCAAGAAATTTATTAAGATCAGCTTCGGAAATGGCCTGGATTTGGACCAGGTGGAATCCCAGTCTGTTATTATCTTCACTCTGTCTACTGAGAGCCTGTTCAAGCTGCTTGTTTGAGATAATGCCAGAGTTCAGAAGTAGCTGGCCGATCTTTATGTTCATCAAACCTCCAAAATCAACTCATCCTGATGTAGCAAGTAACACCCCTGTAATTATACATGTTCAGACTTTATTGTACATTCCAGTTAGAGATGTAGCCTCCAGTTCGAACAACAATGAGCATATACATAAATGTTGTAAATGACCAGATGGAAACCCGCGGAATTTAGAAATTGATAGTTACCCAGATATTCATACCGATATCCCGCTGGTCAAACTGAGAGTTAACCCTATCTGTTTTCCAGCCGATAATGCCCGTAAGACCTGCGGTTACCGTGCCAAAATCATAATTCACCGCAGGTTCTATCCGCCATTCCTCCCTGTCGGTCTGAAGCTGCGCTCCAACTGAACTGCCAAGAAGCTCACTCCTGGTTCTCGACCTGGTTACGTTGAGGCTGGTTGTAAGGTCGCTCCGGAAACTTATCCGAAGTCTGTCAAGAAGCGGCAGCGGTATGGCTATTCCACCGGGAGCGCAGAATGAGTATTGAATACGAAATTGAAGGCTGCTGTTGCTGCTTTCCGTTTTTGCCTGCGTTCCCGTGAAGCTCTGCATCACCGTATTTGTAACATTATCGCTGAGAGATATCTGCACATCGTTAAGAAGTGTAAAACTGATATTGAAGAGCGGTGACCAGTTGACTTTTTTCGTTTCAGTTGTTGGGATATAAACGTCACTTTCATATCTTCCGCTTTCGGTTGTCTCAATACTGTATCCTGAGCTGGCAGAACCTGTTCTAATAATATCACTCAGGCCCGCGATCCTGTGCAATCCGGACCATGAGAAAGAGACCGAGGGCCACGTTTTCGATCTCTGATTGTTCCAGAACCCGGAATAAAGATTCCTGTTTTCAGATGATCTGTACTCAATCCTGAAAGACATTGTAGATACCGGCCTGAATCCTCCGGAAACCTGAAGGTTCCATCCTTTTGTTCTGTCCCAAGGAACGACATCGTCCAGTACAGGCTCGATACCTGTCTGATATCGCCAATCGGGAATGAATTCCATATCCCGATACTCGCTGCCTTCGGTTTCCGAATAGGTAATGTTCGGATCATTGATCATGTTAGCCCATCGTTCAAGCTTAATCAGGAACCATCTCGGGCTTCCGGTTTCAGCTTCCTCATCAAGCCTCTCATCACGCAACCTGGCAAGGCTTCTTATCGTATGAACAAATCCAATCCTTACATTTACTCTCCTGGTGGCTGAAACTGAATACCTTTGCAGTCCAAGAGAATCCGCCCCTGACAAAGTATGGGGAGCAAGCCTTGACTGCCCGTAGTGGGAATCAAAAGAAAATCTGGGATTCAGATAATCAAACAGATTAATATCCTGGGATACGCTGATACTCTGATTCCTTGATATCTCCCGTCCGACGTTCATTCCTGTACTTCCCTCCCAGGGGTACAGAAGATCCCTGACAAGGCCAAGTGAACCGCTTGCGGATAATCCTTTCCAGGGGTTGAAGGTAATCGCCCCGTTGGAGGACAGAGTTCTCAATATAGTAGCCCGGGTCTGCACTGTATCGTCATTTACAAAACTCCACCTGGTGTCCCAATTGTTCCTTCGCGAAAGGGACCAGCTCACCCGGGTGGGTCTTATTCTGAAATACTCAATAACCGGAAGATCAAGAAGCTGCATTCGTCCGGGACTGATTTCGTATGACAATGCTCCATCCGCCATACTTGATGTATCCCTGCTTGAGGGTGTCAAACCGTATCCTCTGGAATATGTATGTGTGAATCGGAACGGATCAATAAGATACCTGCTAAAAAAGGATTCAGATGAACTGTTTTTCCTGAGTTGAAAACCTGTACTCCAACCTCTACTCTGTGTTCGCTCATCCCATGATTCATCATCGCTGAGACGGAAGTCGGAACCGGATTGAAATACCGGTTTGGAGATATTCAGTGACCACGCGAAATTAGCAGGGGCGTAAAGAGCCCAGAGGGGAGGCGTAAATCGGTTGATGTACATCGTTGCCCCTGCATTATATGTAGTTTTCGTATTTCCCTGCCCGGACCTGCTTCCAAGTCCGTGAAAATCGGAGTCTACCTCCCTGTAATCACCGCTGAGGGATAGAAAATCTGCTACATCAAGACCCATTGTTACTCTATGCGCTGTCCCTGAATTGCTCCAGGGCTGGTTCAAAGTAATATCGTCAACCCATACCGTGGTGTTCAACGGGGTCGCCGAATTGTTCTGCAGCCCCAGACTCATCTCCATGATCTTCGCGAAATTAGGGGAACCCCGTACTGCCAGATTGCCTTCCTTTATATACTCCAGTTCCAATTGATCTTTTACGGCCTTCAGACCAACAAGATCATCAAGACTGATCTCCACTATCTGCCAGCCGGGTTTTAAATCGACTCCTATCTCGTAGTAATTAAGGCTGTCGGTTCCCAGCCTGTAAATAAGGTCTGAATCGTACAGTTCTTCACCGTGCACAAGGAATCGGATCTGCTTGTAGCCGGTATAATCCTCTCCGCTGTAAAAACTCTGTGTGGCAAGACCGTAGTGTCCGGAGCAAATATTCTCGGCCTCCAGAGAGATGGACTGCTCAAGCCTTGGGTCACCGTACTCGTCCTTTCCTGTATCCACACCGGGAGGGGGATCGTTGGCGTACTCAGGATTATCCTTGTTGTTAACCGTGGAAACGTACATTTTTTCCGATTTCAGTACGGGCAAACCAATTGAGTCCGCGAGTAATACACCTTTCTCCTCCCACCTGTTTCCGACTACCTCGAGGTCGTATATCTGTACAGTATCAGCATCTGCGAAACCATCCACCCACAGCCTCGCGTAGCTTATCTTCTCCCATGTGGGTGTACCAGTTACAAATCCGGGTACGGAAACGACTGAAGTGTCCTCAAGGGGGATCTCTATAAGCATCCATCCATTCGCATTTGGTCCGGACACAATGTAATCCGGATCGTCTATAGGTATATGGATTCTGAAAAACGAATTGGACCGGTCGAGTATACCGTTTCTGTTAAGATCCTCCGTATCAAGAAGATCGTTATTCTGAGTACCGTTTATTCTGTCGTATCTTTCAGAAGGTGGCTCGTTTCCGTCGTAATGGTAGTTATCCATATTAGGATCACCCCCCTCTGGAGGGTTCTCCTCATCATCCCAGAGATTGTCCAGGCCAGTATCCTCGTCGTTCGACAGGATACCGTCAGTGTTAATATCCTCTGTGTCCAGCTCACCGTTGGCCCTTCTGACAAGTTCCCCGGCCGTCCTCTCAAGCCAGTAGGAATCCTCATCTATCCTCTCGCCCAGATCAAGACAGATATTTCCGCTCTGGGCTGAACCCGTAACCCTTATGTACATCCTGAGATGAGTTTTCCTGGAAAAATCCAGCCCGTATTTGTCCATACACCTTTGAATGCCGCCCCATGAGTATTCGCTGTCATCCTTTGGCTGGAAATAGAGTTCCAGAATATTATTCACATAATTATCTTCCTGTCTGCCGGTAACGTTCGGCACAATGTCCTCAAGTTTCCATCTCCGGTAGGTGTTGTACCACCTGATTTCTCCAACTGGAAATTCGGGAGATACCTGTGTAACAGGAATACTTGACAGATGCCATGCGGCTCTGCTCTGCCCCACAGGGAATGCTGTTTCCGTACCCTCCATATCATCAACGTAAGCTATGCCGTCAACATTTGGATTAGGAAAACTCATGGCTATTTCTCCCGAGATGATGGCTTTGCTTTCGGCCTCGGTAGTTATTCCGGGAATCATATTCGCAAAATCCGTGAGGAATTCAGGTTTTGTCTCGAGATGGGCATCAATATCGGCAACCAGAGTCCTTGTGGATTCTTCACTTACCCTGGGCCTGTCGCCGGGGGTGCTGGCGCTCTCGAACATTACCGTGGCTCCCAGCCATGAATCCGATCCTATACTGTAAACGGCCCTGGATCCTATCAGGGTCTTCTTCTGGGCGGCGAAAAGGGGAAGGTATTCGAATGTGACACGCAGTGTGTTGCTGGGATTCTGGGCATCCTCGGCAGCCTCTCCCATAAGGGTCAGCAGCCCGATTTCGTAGATAATCGTGTAGTCTACATCCTTAGCCAGGGTTCTTGTAGTTCCCGCTACTGAAAGAGTAACGCTTTCACTTCCGGGTATTATCCCCATCCGTCCGAGTGAATATGTAGTCGAAGCCGCCCTGTAGCTCACTTCAATGAAATACTTGCTCTGCGTCGGGAGGGGATTGTTCTCATTGTAAACTGCCGGATTCGTAACATTCAGTACCGGATCAGTGAAAGGTCTGGTTTCGGGGAACACGAGGAAACCGTTGTCCCAGTCAACAGCGTTCTCTTCGTCCGCGAGAGAACCGTCCCCGTTTGTGTCAAGCCCCAGAAGTTCAATGAACGGAACTCCCTCCTGACTCTGGACAGGATCCTCTCCCGACCTGTCAAGGTATATGCTGCAGTTGAAGCTTTCCCGAACGATGTTGTTTGCACCGAGGAAGTACCTGTTCCGTAATTCGTAACTCCAGGTTGAATAATCGGGCAGAGGATTGCTCTGTTTTATCAGTTTCAGATTCCAGTCAGTACCCGTACTGGCATTACCTATTGTGTCACCCTCGGCTGTGACCATCCAGACAGCTATCCTGTAATTGTTGTTCACAGGTCTTCTGAAACGGATGGTTGTGGATGAATCAACCAGAACGTAATCCAGGTCCAGACCGGGCTGAAGTTCGTCCCAATAACCGTTGCCAGTCTCTCCCGTGCCCTCGATGAACCATGCTCCCTCAACGGCCCCTGTTTCCTGATTGTTCGTTCCATCGAGGTCATCCTGAAAAACCCTGATCGATACTATTTGGGGTTGCTGCTGGGAATCCGGCAGTGTGTAGAAGAAGTAATTGTCTGCCGGATGTATATCGAGAATGCTGTCTTCAACCATGATAGCCTGACCAACGAATTCTGAGGATTCAGTGGACCCGGCTTGCCGGCTCGCGATGGTTGTGAATTCAACGGGACCAACCTGGGCAAGTATCTTGGCGCCGAATAATCCTTGGTGTGGAATACTGTAAGAAACGAATTCCGGCCCGGTTATTGAAAGGCTGATGTCGCCCATCTCGATACTCTGTATTATCTCGTCCTCGTATCCTTCGTACCGCAGACTCAGGCTGCTCTGAGGGCCGAAGCTCCTCCGGCTGTCATGGTCAACATCGACATGTATCTTCTCGCCGATGGTTCCTTCCAGCTGAACCCGCAGTTCCTGCTCCATCTTCAGGTCGGGAAAGAGGGATTGACTCTCACCCTCCATCTGTACCGCGTTTGGTCTGTAGTGGGATACCCCGGAAAGAGTGATTTTCTGATAACCGCTGATATCTATCTGTCCGCCTTCTCCGATAGCTCCCGCGAGTATCGGGGGCATGTCCAGCGGCAGGTAAATTGTAGGCACAAGGGATCCCTGATCCCTTGTTGTTCGCATACAATTATTCCTGTTCATAGCAGTCCAGGTATCACGGAGTTTCCATTCCATTGACCGAAGATTCATGTCCTCAAGAGGAGAACAACCCTGTGTGGAGACCGGAATGGTACCATGAAAAAGCCGCCAGCATATGAAATGGTTTCGGAAAGAGTTTACAAGGCGCCAGGATACACCCGGAGAAACGAGCAGATCGGTAGAGTATTCAGTCTCCCATGGGTAAACTGGAATAAGCCTGGGAGCCCGCACTCCTACCGCTCCCGCGGCTGTAACCAGTACAAACAATGTTATCCATGGTAAAGTTCCGGTTCTTATTCTCATATCAGGATACTAGTCCCCCGGTTGCTTATGGTTCCAGCTGCATGCAGTGGAAAGATAAACTGATAAAGGGTATAATTGCCATATTGTCCGATTTTTCTGAAAGCCTATAATGAGATGTATATGAAAAAACTGCAAGTTTACACATTAAGGGAATTCATTTCACCCTTTCTTCTTTCCGCGGGTATCTTCACCTTTGTAATGCTGCTGGACAAACTGCTGGATCTTCTCGATATGATAGTAAGCAAAGGGGTACCGGTAAGAACCGTTGTGGAAGTTTTCCTGCTGCTGCTTCCCTCAATGGTGGCGGTCGTGATCCCCATGGGAGTTCTGGCCGGTGTGCTCATGGCGGTTGGCAGAATGGAATCCGACCTTGAAGTGACCGCAATGAAATCATCGGGCATAAGCATCTTCATGCTGATCAAACCCCTCATGCTGGCCGCAATTGTCCTCGCTGCAACCATGGTACTTTTCAATAACTACGTTCTGCCGGACGCGAACCACCTCGCCAAGAACCTCCTTCTTGATATCGGCACCATGCGACCGGCCGCCAAGATCATCCCGGGGATGTTCGTGGAAGATATCGAGAATTACAGGATAATTGTCGAAGAAAAGGATGACTTAACCGGCGAACTGTCGAATGTTGTTATACATGAACGGATTCCCGGCATGCCCGGGAGAACGATCACAGCCCTCAAGGGGAAAATGGAGCCGGTTTCCGCGAACCGTTTCCGTCTTCTCCTCACCGATGGACAGATGCATGAACTATCGGAATCAGGTGAGTACAGAAAACTGGATTTCGCGATATATACCGTTGAAATAACCAGATCCGAAGAGCTGATCAGGCAGAACAGGGACAACCGTGGGGACAGGGAGCTTTCCGCGGGCCATATGCGAGCTCTTGTTGATTCTCTTCAGATGCAGGCTGATACATTCGAGGATTCACTTATCTGCACCGGCAGCGCCCCCATTCTTGCCATGATGAATGATTCATCAATATCCAGAGGAAGGGGTATCTTTCCTCCTCCTGACAGCGTTGACGCTCGCACATACTTCAATCTGTCAAGGAATTTCATGGCGCAGCAATCAAGTGACCTTCGTATCCTGGCGGACAGAAAGGCTTCACTGCAGCGGAGCATAAGCAGATACAGGGTGGAAATACAGAAAAAATACTCCATACCTTTTGCGTGTATAGTATTCGTGCTTCTTGGTATCCCGCTTGGGTTGTCAACCAGGAAGGGCAACGCCGGTATTGCACTTGGAGTAAGCTTGCTGGTTATTCTTGTCTACTACCTTTTCCTCATAGCCGGAGAACAGCTTGCGGACAGAAGGATGATGTCC
The DNA here is from genome assembly GCA_021108005.1 of Candidatus Aegiribacteria sp. NCBI lineage: Bacteria > Pseudomonadati > Candidatus Aegiribacteria > Candidatus Aegiribacteria sp. Next base: position 1,485 of record JAIORS010000038.1, on the reverse strand, counting down.
GCATTCCTCTCAATGTGGCTGCCGAATATCATACTGGGCGCCTTTGGGACAGTTCTGACCATCAGGAGCCTCCATGAAGGCAACCCGCTGCCTCTGGGAAGGCTGACCGCAGCATTAGTATCTTTTTTCAGAAGATTCAGCGGCAGGCATGAAATAAATGCTTCCAATGGTATGCGGGATCGCGGTTCAAGATGATATTCAGAATACTTGACCGTTACCTTGCATTGAGATTCATCAAAATGATACTTATTTCGGTTTCCTCATTCGTCATCATCTTTGTAAGTGTAGACGCCTTCGATCATTTCACAAGATGGGTTGATAAAGATGTTTCCATGGGAGCTTTTCTGACCTACTACTTCTACGGACTGCCCTATATCATAGTGCTGGTGCTTCCGGTAGCCGTTCTTCTAAGTTCACTGTTTCTGATTTCATCCCTTTCCAGAAGAAACGAGCTGGTGGCAATGAGGGGCGCGGGAATAAGCGTACCCAGGATATTCCTTCCGCTGCTCGTCGTTGGCGCGCTCACATCGATCTTCGAACTTGGCATCGGTGACTTCATAGTCTCCAATGCCACATACCAGCAGACACAGATAAAAAGAGTTGAAATAGACGGTCAGGAACCCATAAATTACTCGAGAAGAAGTAATTTCGCCCACAGGTCACCGGACGGGTCAATACTGGATATAGGCTTTTTCAATGGCAAAACTGAAATGATGGACGATGTAACCATCGAATGGTTCGATGACAGCAGCAAGGTCATTCGAAGGCTTGATATGGATAGATTGGTCTGGTTCGATTCATCCTGGACAGGAATAAATACAACTGACAGAATCTTCGGGCCATCGGGAGCGCTGGCTTTTTCTACAGCTGATACACTTACAATTCCTGAAATAACTGAAACCCCGGCAAATTTCGGTTCAAGACAGAAAGCTCCCGGAGAGATGAACTTCATCGAACTCAGTAACTACATAGAAAGCGTAGAAAAAGCTGGAGGAGACACAAGAGGGGACCTGGTAGAATTCTATCTGAAATTCTTCTTCCCCCTGTCAAATCTTATTATGGTATTCGTGGGAGCGCCTCTGGCCCTTAGAAATCCAAGGAGCGGCAAGGCATCGAGCATAGGATTGGCGATACTTCTGGCTTTTCTTTTCTTCTCACTTCTAAGATTCGGACAGACCCTGGGTCACAAGGGAGCTCTACCTCCCCTTATAGCCGCAAGCATAGCGGACATCGTCTTCATAGCCCTGGGTCTATTCCTTCTTTCAAGGGCATCAAGAGTTTAACTATCAATCACCTATGGGTGAATCAGAGTAAACACCCTCCGCACGATATCGTTACCTGCTGTCAGTCTTACGTAGTAGGAACCTGACGGCAACCCTGAGACTTCGACCTCATGAGTGCCCGGATCCATTTCTCCATCAACGGGCAACGCTCTCAGTCTTCCCGCAAGATCGTAAATGGAAACGGTGACAGGCCCCGATTCCG
>JAIORS010000037.1 GCA_021108005.1 Candidatus Aegiribacteria sp. | reverse complement strand
AGGGAAGACCTTGGAGATGTAAAAGGTACCGCAAGCACTCTGGGTAATCTGGGAAATCTGCATGAAAAACTGGAGGAGAACGAATCAGCTCTGGAGTGTTTCTCAAGGAGCCTTGAACTGTATGAGGAATTGCCTACATATGCGGTTGTATCGGCGGGGTATACACCGCCGTAGGGCGTCTCCCTGAAGCTGAAGCAATTATCATGAGAGGTCTTGAAATAACAAGGAAGCTTTCGATGAAGGACTGGGAAATCCACTGTCTGGATCTGATAACGAATCTCTGCGAGGCAAAAGGTGATCTGCAGAAAGCACTTCAGTATTCCGGCGAGCTGAATATTTGCATCAAAGAGTATTTGAACGAGAAGAGCATGGAAAAGATAGCGGAGCTTCAGGTACAGTTCGAGACAGAGAAAAAAGAAAAGGAAGCCGAGATCTACCGTATGAAGAACGTGGAACTTTCCAGGATGAACGATAAGCTTCGTGATGCTCTGGCTCACGTGAGGAGACTTCAGGGAATGCTTCCTATCTGTGCGAACTGTAAAAAAGTCAGGGACGATGACGGTTACTGGCAGCAGATCGAGTCTTACATCTCCGGCCATTCCGACGCGAAATTCTCCCACGGCCTCTGCCCCGAGTGCATGATAAGGCTCTACGGTAGGGATTTCTTAAAAGAGTAAGCACGTGCTTCGTAAAAGTTCGTATATCACATCTGCTGTTGAGCTTTTCTTCCGAAACCTGGTATGAAAGCATTGATTGCAATAAATTTGTAGTAAGTGTTCAGCTTTTAAGAAAAAACGCAAAAATAAAGGATCCTGAAATATTCGGGGTTCTTGATAAGCTCTGGTGATGATGTAAAATGACTGCTACGCATATGACAAATAATGGCGGTAAGAAAGAGCATAAACGAAAACCGATCAGGAGGATGATGATAAAAGTTATCCTGATAGCAGCGGTTGTATACCTTGCGGTATGTGCCTACCTCTATCTGAACCAGAGAGATTTCATCTACTTCCCGCAGCAGGGGGTGCTGTACACCGGCGAGAAGCCTGTAGAGATACGGAGCGGAGAAATCACCCTCAGAGGATGGATAGTGAACGAGGGCAGTGACGAAGCTGTCATCTACTTCGGCGGAAACGGTGAGAGACCCGAGGCGAGCATCCCCGATTTCAAGGTTATCTTTGATAACCAAACCGTTTACCTTATCAACTACAGAGGCTACGGGGAGAGCGACGGAATCCCTACGGAAGAAGGTTTGTGTGCGGATGCTCTGGTGATCTACGACCACGTATCGCAGAACCACTCGAAGGTTACAGTCATCGGTAGAAGCCTTGGAACGGGTGTAGCCAGCTACCTGGCCTCTCAGAGAGAGGTGGACAGGCTGGTGCTGGTTGAGCCTTTCGACAGCATGGTGAACGTAGCCCGCGCAGCTTACCCGGTTCTGCCGGTGAAGCTCATGATAAAGGACCGCTACGATTCCGCAGGCAGGGCTGGAAGCATCACCGCAGAAACACTTATCATTATGGCGGAGAGGGATGAGGTGATTCCCGGCTGGTCAACGGAGAACCTTATCTCGAAGTTCGACCAGGACATTCTGGAAGTAGTCGTCATTGAAAACGCGAATCATAACGACATACAGAATTACCCGCGGTACTACAGGGCACTTGAGGAATTCGTCACCGCTGAATGACAAAAACCATACATATCTTTAAAGGTTGCTAGCAATATGCGTGCTTATAAAATCAGTTCTGAAACAGTTAAGAGAATCTTCCTGATAATTGACACCTGTTTTATGAATGGATATTATGCTATCGAGTTGCAGAACTTCATGGGAAACGCTGTTTCACGAAAATTTTAGTTTGGATTATGCTTCATGCCGAATAGGGAAATTGTAAAACTGGAGAAGGAACTCAAAAAACTCAGAGATGAAAGCGACAGTTCAAAGCTTGCAGGTGTTCTAAACAAACTCGCTTACGCATGTCTCCATTCTGATCCTCATACATCTGAAGCCTATGCCCTTGAAGCTTACGATATTGCAAAGGAACACGGAATCCTGGAGGAGCAAGCTAGAAGTCGTATGGCGCTGGGAGTATTTCATCTCGAAGCGGGGGATTTTAACGAAGCACTGACTCATTGCCATTGCGCGATGGAGATTTATGAGAGCCTCGATGACGAACAAGGGATAGCGACTGTTCACAGCAGGCTGGCCAACATTTATTTCGCTCAGGGTTTGATTGATAATGCTCTTGAGCACTATCATATAGCTCTCAAGAAGATGCAGGAAAGCGATAACGGAAGCGATAAACTCGCAAGTTATTACTTCAATATAGGGGTATGCTACGCCACACTCAATAAGCTTAAGCTGGCTCTCTCATTCTACAAACATGCCGAGTCGGTATGGGAGAAGTCACGTGACAATACAAATCTGGCATCCCTCTATAACAATATAGGGACTGTTTTTGCCAAAAAAGGGGAACTTGATAATGCAAGGGAATTATTTTTAAAAGCACTTGATCTCTGCGAAAGGATTGAGGAAAAGAAACAGCAAGCCAGTACTCTCGGCAATCTGGGAAGTCTGCACGAGGATTCAGGTGAATATCAGGCAGCCTTTGATTACTTCGTCAGTAGCCTTGAACTGTATGAGGAGCTTGGCAACAAAAGGGGAGTCGCATATTCCTGTTGCTGCGCGGGCGGTGCATGCAGCCACCTGGGACGCTTAGATGAAGCAGCGGAATTTGCCGAGAGAGGTCTTTCAATGACAAGGGAGCTGAAGGTCAAGGACATTGAGATCACATGTCTGAAAAAAATAACCAATCTATACGAAAAGAAAAACGATCTGAAGAAAGCGCTCATGTTTTGCCGGGAACTGAACACATGCGTGAAAGAACATCTGAACGAAAAAAGCATAGAGAAAATTGCAACGCTTCAGGTGCAGTTCGAAACCGAGAAAAAAGAGAAGGAAGCTGAGATTTATCGTCTGAGGAACGTAGAGCTTTCAACGATGAACTATCAGCTTCGCGAGGCCCTGGTGCAGGTGAATAAACTTCAGGGTATGCTTCCAATCTGCGCGAATTGCAAGAAAATCAGGGATGATGACGGTTACTGGCAGCAGATCGAGTCCTACATTTCAGAACACTCCGACACGAAATTCTCTCACGGTCTCTGTCCTGAGTGTATGATCAAACTTTACGGAAAAGATTACAGCATAGACCAGAAGCAAACCGCTCAGGGGAATTCATAACACCTCTTCAATTTACTTGGGAAGTTTCAGGTTTACATCAAAGACTCTGGGCATTCTAGACTGACAGATAACAAGATCGATTAATTCCTCGATATCCATTTTGCCTGATTCCGCCGCTCTAAGCGGGCCGTCTACCCACAGAGAAGCCAGACCGTGAACCATCGACCAGCATGTGAGCATTGCCGCCTTGTATTGATCGTCGTTACCTTCCTCTGATTCCGGATGCAGTTCACGAATGGTATTCTCAAGATATTTGAAAGCATGTTTCGCGGTATTCATCACCTGCGCGTTCTCCCACAGCAGTTCGTTGCTCGTTCTGAACATCACATGGAAATAGACCTTGTGATTCACAGCGAACATCACGTATGACTTCCCCAGAGCCTTCAGTCTGCATCCGGAATTGTCGCATTCGTCAGTTGCCTTCCGCTGCGCTTCATCGAGCATTTCGAAGCCCATGACAGCGACTGCAGCCAGCAGTTCGGTTTTGTTCTTGAAATGATGATACGGAGCGGCGGGTGAAACACCCGAAATTCTTGCGACTTCTCTGAGCGTGAAGCCTGAAACGCCTTTTTCCTCTATCAGTTTCAGGCAGTTATCTATAAGAGTCCGTCTGAGATCGCCGTGATGGTATGTATCAGTACTGCGGGTTTCCGTCACTGTTTTTTCCTCCTGTCCCGAATATGAATCTACAAAAAAGGGAGTATCTTGACAATGTTAAGATTTGTTATATCTTTACGCTGTTAAGATAGAGATCATTTATAGATAAAGGGGAAAAGATGAAAATAGTCGCATTCAACGGAAGTCCGCGCGGAGCAACCGGAAACACCCATATCATGGTTGAGAATTTTCTTGCCGGAGCGGAAAAGGCGGGAGCTGAAACCGAGAATATCATTCTGGCTGACAAGAAAATAGGTCATTGCGGCGGATGTATGGCCTGCTGGCTCAAAACACCGGGAAAATGCGTTATCAAGGATGACATGGAGGAACTGCTGGAGAAATTCTCAGCGGATATCATCGTTATAGCGACACCTCTTTACGTGGATAATGTAACGGGGGTTATGAAAGATTTTCTGGACAGGACGATTCCCCGTTATCAACCATTCATCGAAAGGGATGAGAACGGTGAATGCAGGCACCCTGGAAGGACAGGTCATACACCAGGATTCGTTGTTATCTCGAACTGCGGATTTACCGGAATGGAGCATTTCCAGGTTCTGAAACTTCTTTTCAGAAGAGTCGTCAGAAATGCAGGAACAAAGATTCTGGCGGAGATATATAGAGATGGTGGCGCTATACTTAATAATCCCTTACTGCTTCTCAAGCCTTTTCTAATGCATTACAACAAGCTTTTGAAGAAAGCCGGGGAGGAACTGGTAACCGACGGTCGGATATCCGATAAAACACAGGAAAAACTTGCGAAACCGATTGTTCCTCATGAACAGTATCTAAAAACCGCGAACAAATTCTTTGCGGAGGAACTGCAGAAACTGGAAAAGAATGAAAGGGGTACGATTTGAAAACAAGAATCGCAATTGATGGAATGTTACTGCTTCTCCTTCTTGTACCGGTGACAGTATTCGGCGAAGTCGTTGAATCCGAATCAGCCGCTGAGGAACAGACCGGAACAATAGTGATCACTATTGAAGCGCTGCGGAACGTTGACGGAAGCATTAGAGTGGTGCTGTGGGCATCGGAAGATGGTTTTCTAAGGGAACCGGACAACGCTTATAGAAGAGTTATGTCGGTTATTGAAGGGGAAGCCGTTGAATTCGTATTCGCTGACCTTCCATTCGGTGAATACGCGATATCGGCATTTCATGATGAGAATGGAGATGGAACCAATAACAGGAATCTCTTCGGCAAACCCACGGAGGGTTACTGCATTTCAAACGGCGTAAGAGGCGGGATGTCCGGACCTCCCGGATTTGATGACGCCTGCTTTATCCTTGAAACGGATGAATTGGAAATGACCCTGGAGATGGAATACTGAGTAATGAATAAGCTGTTTTCCAGTAATATCCTCAGACTGGTCGGGAATGCCCTGAAGATCAATAATGGAAAACCCGCATCCGGTCTCTTCCTGCTGAGGTACAGCCGGCACTTCCGTAAATCGATGAAACTCAGAGAGCATTATGACAAGAAGGGAATCCATGTTCCTCCCATTCTGATTTTCAGCATTACACACTCATGCAATCTCAAGTGCAGGGGATGCTATGCCAGAGCCAGGGACCGGGGGGGGAACGGGAACAGCCTTGATTCTGCGAAAATCAGAGAGGTAATAACCGAAGCACGTGATCTGGGGGTCTCGATCATTCTCATTGCCGGAGGAGAACCGCTTATTCAGCCTGATATAATCAGAATAATGGGCGATTTTCCTTCGATTGTGTTTCCCCTGTTCACCAATGGAACTCTCGTAGACGACAGAATGCTTGAATCTTTCCGGAAGCACAGGCAGATCATTCCCATCATCAGCGTTGAAGGTCCCGAGGCTGAAACCGACCTCAGACGAGGGAAGGGAACTTTTCGATCGATCGAAGCCGTGATGAAGAAGATGGAAGAAGCAAGATTGTTCTTCGGAACATCGATAACGCTTACTAAAAGCAACTATGGACTCCTGTCCGACGATGATTTCATCGGTAACCTCGTTGATTCCGGATGCAGGATCATCTTCTTTATTGAGTACGTTCCCCTGGAAGAAGGTACAGAGGCCCGGTGCCTGACCGCTGAGCAGCAGAAGAGCATTGCGCCTGCCCTTGCGGTTCTCAGGGAAAAATTTTCTTCTCTTTTCATTGCCCTTCCAGGTGAAGAGGAGCAGTACGGCGGCTGCCTTGCTGCCGGAAGAGGATTCATTCACATCAGTGCATCGGGAGATCTCGAGCCGTGCCCCTTTGCTCCGTTCTCTGATATAAATCTCAATGATGTCACACTCAAAGAAGGCCTCGGGTCCGCGTTTCTTCAGACGATTAGAAAAAATCATTCCATGCTGACCGAATCAATGGGCGGGTGCGCTCTGTGGGAGAATAGAAATTGGGTTGCTTCCGTTCTGGAGGAAAGCAGACAATAACCAAAGGGGTCAAATCTTTACTCTTGACATTTCTCACAATTCATACTCTAATGTCAAGAGTAAAGATTTGACCCCTTCATGCCCAATTTCCTCAGAACTGATTTTTGATCTGTGCCCAGGTGCTGCACTCCAGCGATGATCCATCAGTGAGTATCGTGATATTGTCAGCGCCTATATCCCATAATTGAATGATACCAAAGAGGGATGGATTCCACCACCAGATCTCAAGGCGGTCAACATTGACAATAATGTCGTTCCAGTCTATCCCCGGCCGGAAGTTCTCAGGGTCGATACCGCACCCGCCATGCCAGCCTGCGGGAGTGGGCTCGGTCGACTGGCTAGGAATTTCAAACGTGTAATGTTCCCAGCCGGCCCCGGGCTGTGGAATCATGGGGCCTAACCCGGATCCATCACACGTAGGGGTTGAAAGAAGCTCCAAATTGTAGTATAATAGTTGTGTCACAACGATTTACTA
>JAIORS010000036.1 GCA_021108005.1 Candidatus Aegiribacteria sp. | reverse complement strand
AAACTATAGACTGAGGGTCAGAGCCTTATGTGCTTAAATTGGATAGGTGCCCCTGCTAATGGTGTAGAACCCAATGCTGGTACCCCGTGGTGGACACTCTTAGAACTTTTATGCTCAATGGTGGACGCTGATCGAACTGATGCAGTGACCTTGAAAGAGTTCTAAACACTGAATCCTAACAACATATGGTTGATGTTATGCGAAATCCGACTGTAATTGGTTAGTTGACGAGAATTTCTAACTTGAAAGTTGGAACAAATATCATTATACCCTATAAATGCAAGTGTTGTGTTAGCATTGTGTTTTCTGGTTTGAAGATGAGAGGTGCAGAAATGAAATTGATTACCTTCCTAATTGCAGTTAGTTCAGTTGTGTTGCTGTCTGGATGTGGAGACAGTCCTTTGTCCACATCGGGGATGGAGGATTACTTTCCGATGGAATTAGGAGACTGGTGGTTTTACGATTACTACGCAGTTCAGACGGAACCTGATTCAATGCTCTGGGAAGAGGGATCTTATTTCGATATAGTAATCTCCGTCTCCGAAGACACGTTTCTAGTAGCGAGAACTGCTAGTTTCTGGGTATCTTCAGGGCAGCCACGCCCGGATACACTGGTTGCTTTGGATACACTTACCTACATTATCAATCCCGATTCAGTTGTTTTGTATCTCTCCCCGGGTTCAACAGCGTATAGAGAACTGGATTTCCCTCTTTTGCTTAACAAAACCTGGGGAGACTACACAGTTACAGATATGCATGTGGATCTCAGTGTACCAGAGGGTTTTTATGAAGATTGTGCCTGCATAGGATGGTATTATGAAGTAATATTGTCCACTATTTATACGTATTATTGTCCAGATGTAGGCATAGTTGCCAAGTATATCTACGATGCAGATATGATAGGATCTGGTATTTTCTTAAGAGATTATATTTTTGAATTGAGCAGTTCTTCACGCATTGACTGAGGATTATCGATTAAGCAAATAGTACACCGTAGTGGATGTATTTCGAACTGTCGCAATGGATGGGAATGACTTCTAAATCCTGAAATCAGGTACCCCGTAGTGGATACTTTTAGAACTTTTTCATGATTCTCAGATAAACAGGCTCTTCA
>JAIORS010000035.1 GCA_021108005.1 Candidatus Aegiribacteria sp. | reverse complement strand
GGTGTTTTCATATTTTTCCTTCGAACAATGATTCTATTGCTGCAGTATAACTCAAGTTACTAGTTATCTTGCATTAGGATAACATGGGGTATTTCTTGAGTCAACTAGCATACCTTGACACAAAAAGGTAAACAAATGTATACTAACAATGGAGATCACGGTGTTATACTGCAGCTTCATATGCAGAGGAAGTAATATCATGCATAAAATACTGGAAGAGTTTGAAAGTAATCTTAGAAGTCAAAATTTGGTGAATGATAACCACTTACCTTACATTGTCTGGTGGGTTAAGCATTACTTGGATCTTGATCATCCAGACGAAGCATCCTATTCAGATGTTCTCAGCAATGAAGGAAAGCATGACTGGCAGATACGACTGGCACTCGATGCAGTGAAGCTTTATCAGCAATTCTCACCGGATGATAAAATCAATACGATTGGATCTGATGAGGTTGATCCTCTTCAAACCATTATCAGGAAACTCCACGTACGACACTATGCCCGGAGTACAGTAAAAAGTTATTCCTCCTGAAGCAGGAAGTACTTCGATTTCTGTTCTTTACGAGAGATGAAACCACAGCAAGATTCTTCTTTCATTGCATATCTGTCTTTCCTCGCACTTAAGAAAAGTGTGGCCGCATCCACTCAGAATCAGGCTTTCAACGCTATTCTTTTCCTTTTCAGAAATGTTTGGAACAAGGAACCGGAGCATATTGACGCCGTCAGGGCACGGAAACCCAAGAGGCTTCCTGTTGTGCTTTCGCAGGATGAGGTTGCTGCAATTCTGGGATTAACTTCGAAAGTACAAGGATTGGTCCTTAAAGTTATCTATTCAAGTGGTTTGCGGCTTAACGAGGCTCTGAGTTTAAGGATTCAGGATCTGAACTTGGAGAAAGGATCCCTAACAGTACGAAGTAGTAAGGGCGACAAGGACAGGATAACAGTACTAAGCAGGAATCTGATCCCGGAATTGCAGGATCACCTGGTTGAGGTTTAAAAACTATTCTTGCAGGGGAATATCCCGGTTTCGATGCCATCTGCACTTCAGCGGAAGTATTTGAAGTCTGGTTTCGAGTGGAAATGGCAGTACCTGTTCCCCTCTTTCAGTCCCTCTGTGGATCCTGAATCTGGAAAGGTGAAGAGGCACCATATTCACCCCAGCACGGTACAGAGGGCAATGTCAGAAGCAGTGAAAAAAGCAGGTATAACAAAGCATGCCACAGTTCATACTCTTCGTCACTGTTTTGCTACACATTTGCTTATGTCAGGTGTTGATCTGTGTGCAATACAGGAGTTGCTGGGGCATAAGAATCTTGAGACAACAAGAATTTATCTGCACGTAATGAAGGAATTCAAGCAATCAGTTATAAGTCCTCTTGATCTCCTATAGTAGTTTGAGCATCCTGTGATGTTCGAGGAGGGGGCAGGTGTTGGATTTTGTCTTTTATTCCTTGTATCTCAGTATTCTCGCTGGATTGCCTGCTACAACCGCTCCCGGGGGAACATCCTTTGTAACAACTGCGCCCGCTCCGACTATGGCTCCCTCACCTATTCTTACAGGAAGTATCGTCGCGTTTGATCCGATGCTTACTCCATTCTCTATTACCGTGCCCTTCCAGTCAGCGGGATCCGGTTGTGGAGGGTAGATGTCGTTAATGAACATCACACCATGGGCTATGAAGCAGTCACTGCCGATTTCAACCATTTCGCAGACGAAGCTGTGACTCTGAAACCTGGTTCTGTCCCCTATCACTACGCCACTCTGTATTTCAGTGAAGCAGCCCACCATGCAGTCGCGGCCTATAGTACACCCGTAGAGATTTACGAAATTCCAGATCTTCGTTCCATCACCTATTCTGCAGTTATTCACAAGCTGAAGTTTATTCGGTTTAAAATCCAATTTGTTTTCCTCCTTTTGGAAACATCAGATTCCCCAATCATATTAGCATTTACGTTGAAGGAGGAGCTTTGCGCCGGAATATCAGAAATTTTTGTATTATTGCCCACATTGACCATGGTAAATCAACGCTTGCTGACAGGCTTCTTCAGGCAACGGGGACAGTATCCGCAAGAGAATTCCATGATCTCATGCTTGATACTATGGATATCGAGCAGGAACGCGGAATTACTATTAAGAGCACTGCTGTTACGATGAACTACACATCTGAAGAGGGTATAGAATGTGAACTCAACCTCATTGATACTCCCGGACATGTTGATTTCTCTTACGAAGTATCCAGAGCACTTGCTTCTTGCGAAGGAGCACTTCTTGTAATAGATGCTGCACAGGGGGTTGAAGCACAGACCGTAGCGAACCTGTACAAAGCTATGGAACAGAACCTTACCATAATTCCTGTGATAAACAAGATAGACCTTAGCTCTGCGAACATCCTGGAGGTGATGGGTGAGATCGAAGGTGAACTGGGGCTTGATGTTGATGATACAATCTGCGTATCCGCCAAGACCGGAGAGGGAATTGAGGAACTTCTTGAGGCCATTGTTAAGAAAATACCCCCTCCCGACAGCAGAGAGAATATACCTCTGAGGGCCAGAGTTTTCGACAGCATATACGATCCTTACCGAGGAGTGGTTGTTTATTTCAGGATAGAGGAGGGTTCACTCACAGCCGGTGAAGATATCCTCATGATGGCTGCAGGTAAGGAATACACAGTTGAGGAAGTCGGTCATTTCGGGATAAAACGAGAACCATGTTCCAGGCTTACAGCAGGAGAGGTTGGATACCTTATTGCTGGCATCAAGACGGTGGAGGATGTGAAATCCGGTGATACTGTTACTTGCGCAATTGATCCGGCACTTGAACCTCTTGGGGGGTACGAAGAAGTAAAACCAGTGGTGTTCTCATCAATTTATCCGGTTTCATCCGAAGATTATGAGAGCCTGGTTGCTGCTCTCGAAAGGCTGAAACTGAACGATGCCTCCCTAATTTACGAGAAGGTTTCATCCCCAGGATTGGGTTTCGGCTTCAGGTGCGGTTTTCTGGGGCTTCTTCACCTTGAGGTAGTGCAGGAGAGACTTGAACGGGAATTCTATCTTTCCCTTGTTCTGACCGCTCCTACAGTGCGTTACAGGATAACTCTTACTGACGGCAGTGTTATTTCGGTGGACAATCCTGTTGATTATCCCGATCCCGCCAGTATTGCCCTGACAGAGGAACCGTTTATAAGAGCTTCCATTATCATGCCTGACCGTTACATAGGACCCGTTACAAAACTTATCCTGGACAGAAGGGGAGAGAATTACAAGAACCTTTACGTAGGCAAGAAACGAGTGGAAATATCAGCGGACATACCCTTGGGTGAGGTTGTATACGATTTCTACGATAAACTTAAATCTGTTACCCAGGGATACGGTTCCTTCGATTACGAGATAACGGATTACAGGCCTGGAGACCTGGTGAAGGTGGATATTCTGGTGAATCACGAGAAGGTTGAAGCCCTGTCTATGCTTGTACACCGTAACAGGGCGCGTCCGTGGGCGGTTGCCGCCTGTAAGAACCTGAAAGAAGAAATCCCGAAGCAGCAATTCAAGATACCCATTCAAGGTGCAATCGGAGGACAGGTTATTTCAAGAGAAACGATAAATGCTCTCCGAAAGGATGTTACCGCTAAATGCTACGGGGGAGACATTACCAGGAAGCGTAAACTGCTTGAAAAGCAGAAGGCAGGTAAGAAACGGATGAAGATGGTGGGAAGCGTGGCCATTCCTCAGAAAGCATTCCTGGCAGTTCTCCGCCGCGAAGATTAGGGTCAGGTCTTGCATCCGGGCATTATTATCATAATAAATATAATTATATAGATTAAAATATCAATATCAACAGAATACCCATACTGTAACTGCCAAGCCCTGGACATATCCCTTCCACACATCCATCTTCTATCAGAATGGAGTAGGCAATATGAGTGGCAGCAAATCGATGATAGCCCCATGCGGAATCAATTGCGGGTAATGGAGTCATACGAAAGGATGAGTGAAGAGACCACCACACCTGGAGCAGTCTCCATTCGTGTTTACGCAGAACTGAACGATTTTCTACCAAAGCGTTGGAGACAGAAGAGTTTCAGCTATCCGCTCGATGGAGGTTATTCCCTCAAACATCTGATAGAATCAGCAGGTATTCCACATACTGAAATAGAACTGATACTTGTAAACGGTAGTTCCGTTGATTTCAGCGCAAAAGTGAAGGCAGGGGATAGAATAAGTGTTTATCCTGTTTTCGAGAGTATTGACGTAACACAAATCATAGCCCTTCGTCCGGAACCGCTTAGGAAAACCAGATTTGTTCTGGATGTTCATCTGGGTAAGCTTGCTCTTATACTAAGACTTCTCGGATTTGACGCTAAATTTCCAGGTAATATCCCGGATGAGGAACTGGCTGAAATCTCGTCGCAGGAACATAGAATACTTCTTACCAGAGATACGATGTTGTTGAAGAGGAATATAGTAACACATGGCTGTTATCTTCACAGCCAGAATCCGGAGGAGCAGGCGACCGAGATTCTCAACCGGCTGGACCTAAGGGAATCAGTGAAGCCCTTTTCCAGATGTCCTGGATGTGGCGCATTTCTTGAGCATGTGAGCAAGGATAATATCTTGCACCGGCTTGAGCCACTTACGAAAAAGTACTACAGTGAATTCAGTATATGTATCGAATGCGAAAAAATCTATTGGAAAGGAAGTCATTACCAGCCACTTACGGAACTGCTTAAGAGATTGAATATTCATGTTCCCGATAGCGAAGGAAGTGATGATGAATGAATTTGATTCCCGGATAGTTTTCTTCTACTTAACGGATCTTGATGATTCGAGTTGGGAGTCCTGGAAGTGAAATCATCCGGTTTGTACATTCATGTCCCATTCTGCAAAAAAAAATGCAGCTATTGCTCATTCTATTCAGTGAAAAGCAATGATCGAACCCGCTTTAGTTTTGGAAAAGCTCTCCTGTCCGAACTCGAACAGAGAGCGAGAGACAACATCATAGGGACCATTTACGCCGGTGGAGGGACGCCAACGCTTCTTCCACCTGAATTCTGGAGTGAATTCCTTACCCTTGTTGATGATATTGCTGATACATCCGAAATACATGAGTGTACCATTGAAACGAATCCAGGCGCTGTTACTGAAAGAGATCTTTTCACATTAAGACAGATCGGTTTCAACAGACTCAGTATAGGCATTCAGTCCTTCAGTGATGTCGCACTTGTAACACTTGGAAGGATACACAATTCTACCAGGGCAGTTGAAACCTTCAGAAGCGCCAGGAAGGCAGGATTCGGAAATATCTCAATAGATCTGATGTACGGAATCCCCAAACAGACATTAAAAGACTGGCTAGAAGATCTGAAGCGCATCGAGGATCTGGCTCCTGAGCACATATCCTGCTATGAGCTTTCAGTGGAAGAAGGAACGCCTATAGCAAAAGCCATAAATGCAGGAGAATTGTTCAAACCGGAAGAGGAAACCTGCCGGGAAATGTATTTCACGGCAGATGAGATTCTGAGGGAATTAGGCTATTTCCATTACGAGGTGTCCAATTACACAAGGGGAAAGAGCTTCATCTCCCGACATAATAGTTCATATTGGGATAGAACTCCTTACATCGGACTTGGTCCCTCTGCTCATAGTTTCAATGGAAGAAACACAAGGAGCTGGAATGTGGCCTCGATAGAGGAATATCTCAGGCTGATGAAAAGCGGAAAGTCTTCTGTAGCAGGAAGAGAAGAAATTGCATGTGAACAAGTAGCACTGGAAGCGGTAATGCTTGGTTTGCGCTGTAGTATAGGTTTCGATCTTGAGAAAATTGAAACTGAAACCGGAGTCAGTATTAACAGAGACCATCTGAATGCTATGATCGAAAACAACAGAGTTATCCTGTCAGGATCAGAATTTGTTCCTACTGTAGAAGGTATGCTGTACGCTGATGGTGATTCAATTAATCTCGTTGGATAATTAGTTCACGAATTTGACTAACCTCAGATGAAATTACATAATTGCTCTCTCCGGTGCCCCCGTAGCTCAGCAGGATAGAGCGGCGGTTTCCTAAACCGTAGGCCACACGTTCGAGTCGTGTCGGGGGCACCAAATTGAGGGGCTCGGGGCTCTACAGGCTCT
>JAIORS010000034.1 GCA_021108005.1 Candidatus Aegiribacteria sp. | reverse complement strand
GGCCCTTCAGGTTTTTGCGTACATGAGATTTTGTATTCTCAGAAACATGTACTCTTGATCTCTTAGCCCACAAGTATTCTTTAAAAGTCTTCTGATTTTCCCGTTAAATGCTTCAAGCTTCCCTGATGATATTTGATAATCAAACCAGTTCAGAATATTGGATTTTACTCTTATAAGCCACTTTGCCACCTTTTCCAGAATATCAACTCTTGAGCCTTCTGCCTTTGTAAGCCAGCTATCGAGAAAGCTCTCAGCTTCAATCTTTGACTGCTTTGACCAAAGGGATGCAAGCTCTTCTTTCAAGTAGTAGGCAATATATAGGGGCGTATTCTCTTTCAGAGCTTCATCAAGGGCGGCCATGTCAGCTTCTCTTGGATTCTTCTCATCCTCCAGCTTCTTCCTGCCGGTAACAAGCAGCCAGCGCATTCCCTTCAGTAATTTTTTTCCTTCTTCATCAGCTTCTCGAGCAAGCTGTCTGCGAAGCAGAGTCAGCTTGTCATTCATGTATTTCACCAGGTGAAAGTGATCAATTATCAACAGGGCTTCCGGCAGGTGCTGCTCAACGGCTGACATGTAGCCGGAAGCCATATCAGTGCATACTGCTTCTATCGTTGCCTTACTGTGGCTAAGGCGACGCCAGAAGCCTTTGAGAGCGTCTGCTCCTTTACCCCTGCCAATATGAAGAACCTGACCTGTATCAAGATCAAGTACGATTGTCAGAAATTTTCTTGGCCTGCCTATACAGACTTCATCAATCGCGATCTGACGAACATCCTTGAGCTTGATCCGCTTGAACTTCCGCCTGAGTCCCTCTTTATGAATCTGCTTGACTGTGTCCCAGGAAAGACCGCAGAATTCGGCAACATATTTCAAAGGAATAAACTGGCACAAGCAAAGAACATAGCGAGCAAGGGCTCTTGTATAGCTTCTCTGTCCTTCAAGAAATGGAACATTTACCTGTCGAATAGTTCCACATTTCTTGCAGACTACCCTGGGTATGAAAAGGTGAAGCAGGTTATGTCTGCCTCCTGTGGGTAACAGCTTAAGAGTCCGAAATACTCCACCGGAGCGTACTGTGTTGTGTGAATGACACTTGGAGCACTTGATATAGCTGTCAGATATCACTCCGTGATAAGTAGTCTTTCCTCCTGCATAACTGGTACGAAGATACTTTACGCCCTTCAGATCTTGATTGTGGTATAATTGACTTGTGGACATGATGCTCCTTCAATGAGTTAATTGGTTTTTTCCCATTGAAATATAGTGTCATGTCCACACTCAATCACTCATGCTATGTATGCAAATCCCGGAAGAGCC
>JAIORS010000033.1 GCA_021108005.1 Candidatus Aegiribacteria sp. | reverse complement strand
CGGGATTCATGGTATTTCCAGGGATATCACCGCACGCAGGCAGGCCGAGAAAGCGCTAAAAGAAAGCGAAGAACAACTGAAACTGGCCCTGAAAGGCGGCGATCTAGGAACCTGGAACTGGAACATAGAAACCGACAGAATGGATTTCAACGAGCGCTGGGCTGAGATGAAAGGCTACAGCATCGACGAAATCGAGCCACATTTAAACGCATGGAAAAAACTTGTCCACCCCGATGACTTGCCAGGGATATATGAAATACTGAACAGACATCTCGAAGGGAAAACCGACTTTTACGAAGCTGAGTTCCGTATGAGACATGAAACGGGCAACTGGGTATGGATTCTCGACAGAGGCAAAATCATAGAAAGAGATAATAAAGGCAATCCCCTCCGCGTCTGCGGCACACACCTGGATATAACAGACCGCAAACGGGTAGAGGAAGAACTTCGTACAAGCGAGGAGCGATACCGGAGTCTTGTTGAAGATCAGGGAGAGGGAATTGCCGTCGTTAATCCTGAAGAACAGTTTATTTTCGCAAACCCTGCGGCTCATGATATCTTTGGTGTTTCACCTGGTGGTCTTGTGGGAAGAAACCTGAAAGAATTCCTGGATGAAGAAGGAATCGCCACCATTACCTCGCAGACAGAAATGCGTAAGACCAGGAAATCGAGCAGCTACGAACTGGAAATTATCCGCCCTGACGGACAGATATCGAATCTACTGGTTACGGTCAGGCCGCAGTTTGAGCAGCAGCAGTATACAGGCGCATTTGGTATATTTCGAAACATAACGAAGCGCAAGCAGGCCGAGAAAGCGCTAAAAGAAAGCGAAGAACGTTACAGAACATTTATCAACAGCACCTCAGACCTGGTATTTCTCAAAGACAGCCAATTCAAATACCTCGTTTTGAACAAAACCATGGCGGATTTCTATGGTAAATCATTTGAGGAAGTCATAGGGATGTCAGATTACGACCTTCTGCCTGAAGAAGCGGCAGACATCTGCCGGGCATCGGACAGGAATGTTATAGCCACAGGGAAGATAATCACCACAGAAGAACATTTTGGAGAAAATTCTTACGAGGCCATTAAATTCCCTGTAGCACTGCATAACGGCAAAACGGGTGTTGGATGTTTCATGCGAGACATCACGGAGTTCAAACGGACGCAGGAGAATTCACAAAAACTTCTTGAACAGCTGCATCAGTCACAAAAGCTGGAATCGGTAGGCAGGCTGGCGGGCGGCGTGGCGCATGATTTCAACAACATGCTCTGTGTCATTCTTGGCCATCTGGAAATGATTCAGGAGGAACTGCCTTCCGACAGCTCGATCCGCCCCAATCTCGAGGAAATCCATAAGGCTTCCAGGCACTCCACTGACATCGTCAGCCAGCTTCTTGCCTTCGCGCGGAAACAGACCATCTCCCCCAGAGTGCTTGACCTCAACGAGACTGTCGGATCCATGCTCAAGATGCTTAAGCGTCTCATTGGCGAGGATATTGATCTTTCATGGCAGCCCGCCAGAGGCCTGTGGCCGGTAAGACTGGACTCGACACAGATCGATCAGATACTGACAAATCTCTGTATCAATGCCCGGGACGCCATTGACGGCGTGGGCAACCTCACCATCAAGACCGATAATCTTGCCTTTGATGAGGATTACTGCGATGACCATCACGGCTTCATTCCAGGTGAATATGTTATGATGTCCGTCAGCGACGACGGCTGCGGTATGGATGAGGAGATTGAAAAGAACATCTTTGAACCGTTCTTTACCACCAAAGAGGTTGGCAAAGGCACCGGTCTTGGCCTTTCTACAGTCTACGGTATTGTCAGGCAGAACGAAGGCTTTGTCAATGTATACAGCGAACCGGGGCAGGGCGCGTGCATCAGTATCTACCTGCCGCGACACTTCACTAAGATAACTTCGGAACCTCAGAAGGATTCAGAGAAACCAGCCGTCCGCGGCAGCGAGACCATCCTGCTGGTGGAAGACGAACCGGCCATTCTGGAAATGATTGCGACAATTCTTGAACGCCTGGGCTACACAGTGCTCTCTACGGATATTCCCGGAGAAGCGATACGGCTGGCCAGGGAGTATTCCGGCAATATCCATCTGCTGATGACCGATGTGGTGATGCCCGAGATGAACGGCAGGGATCTGGCCAGGAATCTGCTGTCAATCTATCCTGATATCAAACGTCTTTTCATGTCCGGTTACACAGCCAACGTAATAGCCCACCACGGTGTGCTGGATGAAGGCGTGCTCTTCATTCAGAAGCCATTCACCTCCAAAGAGCTGGCGGTCAGTTTAAGGGAAGCGCTGGACAAAGAATAAACCGATTTTCAGTAAGAAAATCAACTGAAGTAAATACAGTGACTCAACCGAAACACAGAAGTGGTTTACTTACTTGACCTATCGTAAAACGAGTAATATTCTCAAACCAACAACGAATACGAAACGGAATTCCAGTTCCGGTACTTCCTTGAATAAGATTCTCAGATACCCGGATACCGATACATGAACACCGGTGATGCCGGTGAAATCCTCGATTGAACGGAGCGCATCGTATACTGAATGGCAGGAGATAAGGTATGACCGGAAAAGCGCCGTCCGATAACCAGTGGAAGAGACTGTTCAACCTCGCGGAGGAGATATCTCAACTTAAACCATGGAATAGCCTGCCGGAATGCAGTGTCTTCGGCGTCCGTCTTCCGGAGGACGCCGTGAACGGTTACATCGCTGTCATTGGAGAACTGGGGCAGGTTTCAGGTGTGATGGCGTACATAGGAGAAGCCTCTCTGGACAAACTTCGGTACATCTACAGTTCTGAATGTTTACTGGAGCTTACAATGCTGTCTGTTACCTTCGATCCCCCGGAAAGCCTGGAAGAAAAGGACAGAATGTTCGCTGAATCGCTCGGGCTTGATCTAGAACGGGACCGGGGCATACCGGTATTCAGATCCCACAGGCCGGGGTACATGCCCTGGTATATCGAAGGTGACGAAGCTGCCCGGATGATCATCTTCCTGGAACAGGCTGTGGAGGTTTTCCGGAGGGGCGATTTCACCAACTTCCTCGAACTCGGAAGCGATAATACCAGGTGTATGTACCGTGTACTTCAGGAAGGCGGCGGGTGGAGGGACAGTATTGAAAAGGTCCCGGAGAACCCGGAGTACAAAAAACAATTCGTTATACAGAACGAACTTCTGAGAAGCATCTGGAAGCTCCCGGTGAGCAATGGCCCCGTACAGGCGGATCTTCTGATGATGCCAGCGGCCATAGGCGGCCCCGGCGAACGGCCTTCAAACGCTTACATCCTGCTCCTCGTTGACGAGAAATCCTACTACATAATGGCCCATGAGATGATAAGCCCACTCCCCTCGCTGAGGGACATGGAGCTTTCCATTCCCTCCCGTCTGCTGAGGGCGTTTAAGAAGGCTGGCGTTAAGCCCTGCGTAATGAAGGTATTACAGGACGGGAAACTATCGGATATAATGCATCAGCTTGGAAAGAAGAACCTTCCATTCAAGGTATCGGAAGAGGAAGTTCTGGATTCTCTTGATGATGTGCGGGAAAACCTTTTTGAGATATTTTCAGAAGGAGACGATAATGGTTTCAGTGAGCAGACGGGCGAAGATATCCCGGAGGAGTATGACAAAATACATATACTGAAAGTTGCGTTAATGCATGACCGCAGAACTTACCGCAGTATCGGCATAAGGGGGGATCAATCATTGATGGATCTTCATTTCGCCATATTCCGGGCATTCGAAATGGAGGAAATGCATCTGTATTCTTTCTTCCTGCCCCCTCGGCCAACCACATCTAAAAGAGTCATAATGGATTCCATCGAGTTCACCGATACGGAAGCTGTCTTCCCCGCGACCCGCAACGAGCAGTACGACGCTTCTAACATTGCTATAGCGAATCTTGGACTGAATCTGAAGCAGAAATTCTACTACGTCTTTGACTGGGGAGATGAATGCTGGTTTGAACTGACGTACCAGGGAATGAAGGACATTGATATCGATAACCCACCGAAGGTCATAACGTTGAAAGGCGAATTACCTCCCCTGTACTCCTGATACTGAAACAAGCCCTTCAGCGAAATCAGGATTACATCAACCTTTTACTCCGACCACCTCAGTCTGAGTTTTCCGATTGTCCGAAGAGTCCTTTGTAACGATACCCCTGTCAATAAGCTCAGCCAGATCCCTTTGCAGTGTTCTGCGGTTAACACCGGAGCAGAGGTACATAGAACCTTATTCGTGCATATTGAGAATTGTATTGACAATTAGCACGATCAAGCTTAGTATGTTCATATGATTAAAAGAGAAGCTGAAGCAACTGTAAAAGAACTTGCCCGGGGTTATCCTGTAGTGATAATCACAGGACCACGTCAATCAGGCAAAACCACTCTTGCTAGAAGTGCATTTCCTGATAAGGAATATGTTTCTCTTGAAAACCTTGATACGCGCGGATCAGCAAATGAGGATCCAAGGCTGTTTCTTGACCGTTACCCCGATGGAGCGATCTTCGACGAAGTTCAACACTGTCCCGATCTGTTGTCTTACATGCAGGAAGCTATTGATTTCAGCAGCAGCACCGGTGATTTTATTCTTACTGGTAGTCAGAGATTCGGAGTTCTTTCAGGAATAACCCAGAGCCTGGCCGGTAGAGCGGCTCACCTTGAGTTGCTGCCCTTCAGCTTGTCCGAACTATCCGATTTCATTCCATCATATACACTTGATGGTATTATGTTCAGCGGATTGTATCCTCCTGTGCATGACCGGGAGCTTGATCCCGGCATATGGGCGGGTAACTACATAAGATCCTATGTGGAACGAGATGTCCGCAGACTGATAAATGTGAAAGATCTGAGCGTATTCCAGCGTTTTGTGGGATTATGCGCAGGAAGGATCGGTCAGCTGGTGAACCTTTCCAGCATGGCAGCAGACGCAGGAATTACTCACAATACGGCGAAAGAATGGATATCCCTTCTTGAGGCTTGCTACATTGTGTTTCTTCTTCGTCCGCACCACAGAAATTTCTCGAAGCGACTCATCAAATCCCCGAAGCTGTATTTCCATGATACCGGTCTTGCCTCATACCTTCTCTCCATAGAGACGGAAAGAACAATGAATTTGTCATCTATGAGAGGCCCTCTCTTCGAGAACTTAATAGTTTCGGAAATGCTGAAAACCAGATACAATTCAGGCAGAAGGAACAATCTTCACTTCTGGAGAGATAGAGCCGGACATGAAGTTGATGTAATTGTTGACCGGGGAGACGTATTTATTCCTGTTGAAATGAAATCCGGACAAACAGTAACAACAGACTCTTTCAAAGGGCTCAACTGGATGAAGGCACTTGCTTCCGAAGATGACTCATTCCTTGTTTACGGAGGAGAACGCTCATACTATAGAGCCGGCACATCAGTGATCTCGTGGCGCGATCACACTGCCATCAGATCAATTCAAACCTGACGGTTCCATGGTGAAAAATGTAATAGAAAGTCAGCTTTTTGCTGTATTGGAAGCTATATCCGCATCCCTGGCCATATCAGCATAGTTCAGTATTTGTCCGGTTCTGGCAGCACAAATCCTTATGAACTTTAGAAACGATATCTCATCAGGTATTGCCGACGAAGACATCCCCTGGCCGACCACTGGGATCCTCCAGGGGAATAACCTGATCCCATAAGGATTCTACAGCACAATTGACTCAATGGTATTCGTATGTTATCTATATACAAGTATATAAAAAATCATGAGTCCGCTCAGGGATTTCTCCGGACTGATTTCACTTTTTTCAATGCACTTCTTTGTCATTCCTCTGCGGTCTTGAATAACGGAGGGGGAATGAAATGAGAATATTCAAGCCGGGTTCAATTTTCATATCCGTTGCAGTTCTGCTGATTACCGCGAACGGAATTTGCCTTGCTGATCCACCGGACGCCTACATTCTGGAGATCATGGCGCAATATCATTATCCTGGTTGCGCCGCCGTTGCAGCATCAGGCGATTCTATTATCTGGAGTGGAGCTTTCGGTGACGCCAACTTCAATCAGGGAACGATTGTAACTGATTCTACACTGTTCTACCTGTATTCCCCGAGTAAAACCGTTACCGGTGTCGTCTTCATGCAACTATGGGAAGACGGGCTAGTTGGTCTGGATGATGACATTAGCGACTATTTGCCCTGTACTATCGAGAATCCTTTCTATCCTGGAGTGACGATTACACCAAGGATGATTCTGACACATACATCTGCTCTCGATGATAATCCCGCCCTGAACGATGAGCTGATCGCTCTGGGTGACAGTACGTACTCGAACATAGAGTTCTGTCAGGAGTTCTTTGTGCCTGGCGGGTCGCTCTACAGCACTGACAATTTCCAGAACTTCGAACCGGGAAGCGACTATGATTACTCGACTATCTCCTTCACAGTACTGGCTGCCATCACTGAAAGTGTCAGCCCTTACTCGGATTCATTCGATCTTCACTGCAGGGAATATCTATTTGAGCCGCTTCTGATGGACAACACTTCCTTCATCATCAGCTCAATTGACACAACACAGCTGGCAATGCCTTACAGCTGGAACGGTTCAACCCACGTACCCTATGGTTATCGCACCACCCCTCATTACCCAGGCGCGTGGTTGAAAACTAGTGCGTTACAGCTGAAAAACTATCTTATTGCCTTCATGCAGGGCGGTGAGATCGGTGGAGTCAGAATACTCGAAAGCACCACTGTGGATTCCATGTTAACTATCCAGTATCCAGGAATTGATCCCCACCAGGGCCTTGCCTGGTACCGCACTTACCACGGCGGTCGTGAGATATGGGGACACTCCGGAGGGGGCTTCGGGTACGGCGGCAGTTCTGAAATGTTCTACTGTCCTGCTGAAAACTCATCTGTGATTGTTCTTACCAATGGAGAATCAGGTGCTACGAGCCTTATTATGGATTCTCTGTTCAACTACGTTTCCGCAGAGTTGTCCATTGAAACCGGTGATGGGGTTTTGTCATGCGTAGCCTTATCACGGATATGCCCGAACCCTTTCACAGGCAGCACGGCAATATCTTTCGAACTGCCTGCATCGGCGCAGATTCATCTCGATGTGTACGATATTTGCGGTAGAAAAGTCAGGTCACTCGTAGAGGGCGGCTATCCTGCCGGCACAACCAGTGTGGATTTTCAGCAGGGTGAACTGTCAAGCGGCCTCTACTTCATTGTATTACGTTCAGGTTCCGACATACGGACGGAAAGGTGTGTGCTGCTCAAGCAGTAGTAGGTAATACTGAATTACTTGCGCTTCCTGTTTAATGCAAGCACTGCTTTGAAGAAAAGCATGTTCGAGAGAATCGGTAACTGGGATTGATCAGGGCAATAATATCTTCGCAGCAGGCACATGAAATGAATACATCCTGACATTCCCATTATGGGAACACCAGAATCTGATCCGATAAGCAGGGCTCTTTTCGGCAAGGTTCGAAGAGAAGTGCTTGCACTATTCTGGACAACCATGGCTTGTGAATCGCGTTCATAAAGCTATTAGTTGGCGTTTCATTCACATCCAAGTATATTCCAGTAGCGATAAGTCTCTATCATCATTGTTTTTCAGGGCGATTTGCCCTGACTGCACTTCTTGAGATTGTCCAGCAATTCAGATCGATCATCCCAATTAATTAAATTGAAGATATCGATTGTCGCAATAATTGCGACCCTTCTTTGCAGCGCGTCCGGCGGGTAGAGATTTGTAAAACCCCGGACCAGGAAAAACATGCAAAAACAAGTACACTCTCGCGGGATAGGCTCGCGAAAAGACAGTTCCACAACACAACCGAAGCTCCAACCTTCCAAAGGTGTCTTTGGCACATTGATTCCGGAAATTCAGCGGGCTTTAGCCGCAGAAGGCTATACTACTCCCACACCCATTCAGGAACAATGTATTCCGCACCTGCTGAAAGGACGGGACCTCCTGGGTACTGCACAGACAGGTACCGGGAAGACTGCCGCCTTTGCTTTACCGCTTCTACAGCGGCTGAACAGCAACTACCGCCGGCCCCAACTAAGAACTCCGCGCGCCCTCATTCTCACCCCGACACGAGAACTCGCTGCGCAGATAGGAGAGAGCATCAATACTTATGGCCGCTTCTTAAATCTCCGACATACTGTGATCTACGGTGGAGTTAAACAGTTCCACCAGGTTAAAGCCATGAATAAAGGAATCGACATTCTAGTTGCAACACCAGGCCGACTCCTTGATCTGATGCAGCAGGGATTCATCCACCTGAATGAGGTGGAGGTTTTTATTCTGGATGAAGGCGATCGGATGCTTGACATGGGTTTCATTCCCGACATCAAGAGGGTGTTGTCTCATGTTCCGGATGATCGTCAGACCCTGCTATTTTCAGCCACTATGGCTCCAAAAATTGTGGAGTTGGCCAGAACCATGGTTCGCAATCCCGTACGGATTACCATCACACCAGATCAACCGGTAGTGGAGAACATCACTCAGAAGGTGCTCTTCGTCGGGAAAAAGAACAAGGATGCCCTCCTGTTATCTCTTCTGAGCGACCCATCAATATACAAAGCTCTCATTTTCACCCAGATGAAGCATACCGCTAACAAAGTGGTTGCGAAGTTATCTGCTACCGGCGTTAAAAGTACTGCCATTCACGGTAATAAGAGCCAGGCTGGACGCATCAGGGCGCTGGATGGCTTCAAGCAGGGCCGTTTCCGGGTGCTTGTTGCTACAGACGTGGCAGCACGAGGATTGGATGTTGACGATATCACCCACGTAATCAATTACGATCTTCCCATCGAATCTGAAACATACGTACACAGAATCGGACGCACTGCACGAGCGGGAGAGAACGGTGACGCTATTTCGTTCTGCTGCGCAGAGGATCGAGCCTACCTGCGGGGAATAGAACATTTGCTGGGCAAACCATTACCAACCGAGATGGAGCATGCCTATCATTGCCACGAAGCATTCCGGTCCAACCTGCCGGCTCCGAAGAATTTCGGTCGCGGTAATGGAAACAGAACGAGCCGGAGCAAGGGTACTCGCTCTCGCAGTAGAGGATACAGCCGCGGCAAGCGTTAAAGAAAACCTGATCGATTCTTCAATACAACCTGTTCGGTTTTCTGGGAATACAATCCGCAACACAGTAAAAAAAACAGTAACAGGAGAAACAGGAGGATAATCAAATTCGGATAACAGGATATCTGTGATAAAAATCTCACTGATGTATGACAGATCTATTTACCGTAAAATCGCCATTAGAGGTGACCAGACCCTTAAAGATTTGCCCGAAGTCATAGAGAGAAAGGGAGAATCTCCACCTCAGTACCCCGACAGGAAATGAAGATCAATGGTATAATATTGACTTCAAAAATATTCTTTTATAGAATAAGATAGGCGAAAGGATTAAACATCTTATATCATAAAAGAAAAATGTATCAGGATAGACTGGAGCCTTTCATCGGAGCTCCTCTCATCAAGGTTATCACAGGAATGCGCCGTACCGGGAAGAGTGTATTTCTGCGGCAGGTATTCGATACACTGGTGGACAGGAATGAAAACCCGCTTCTTATCAATATGGAACTCATGGAGAACCATCGATTCAGAGATTCGGGAGTTCTTCATGAGCACATAATAAAACTTGATCCTTCCGCTGTAATAATTGATGAGGTTCAGGATATTGAGAAATGGGAAGAATTGGCTGCTTCCCTCCTGGCGGAAGGCGGAATGGATATTTACCTGTCAGGCTCAAACGCCGGTATGCTTACTTCTGATCTGGCCTCAAAGATTTCAGGCAGATACATTCAGCTCAGGATTTACCCTCTGGGTCTGGCAGAATACATTCAATTCCGGGGAGATGACGCAGGACATCTGGAGGACGTGTTTCAGGAATATCTGAGATTCGGTGGCATGCCGGGTATACATTCAATGGAGCTGAAAGAAGAAGTTATATATCAGTACCTGAAATCAGTCCAGGACACAGTGATTCTTAATGATGTGATTATAAGGAACGGTGTGAGGAACGCTGTTCTTCTTGAATCCGTTCTTGATTTCCTCGCGGATAATATAGGCTCCCTTTATTCGGGGAAGAGTATAGCCGATTATCTGACATCTTCAGGCAGAAAGACCACTGCGGCAACTGTAATAGAGTATATCAGTTTCCTGGTGAATGCCTTTGCGCTGCATCATGTGAAGAGATTCGATCTGCGGGGAAAACGGCAGCTGGCCTACACTGGAAAAGCCTACCTGAACGACCTGTCTTTCAGACATGCCGTCTTTGGTTATCGCGGGGGAGCCATATCGGGATTCCTTGAAAATCTCGTTTATATGGAGCTTCTCAGAAGAAATTTCACCGTCTTTATTGGCAGCCTGACCGGCAGGGAAGTGGATTTCGTGGCGGAAAAGGATGGAAACATCTTCTACCTGCAAGTCGCATACCTGCTGGCTTCTCCTGAAACGGTAGAGAGGGAGTTCTCAGCTCTCCAGGCAATTCCGGACAACTATCCCAAGATGGTTCTCTCGATGGACAGGACCATTCCCTCCAGAACAGGCATTAACCAGGTCTACATACCGGATTTTCTGATAGATCCGAATAAGTACCTTCGATAAATCAATCAGTTGCAGCTGCCTTTACGTTGTTGCGGACTCACACAACCACGGATCAGCGGAAACGCCGGGCCAGCTTCCCGATAGAGTGCACGGAGTAAAGGGGAAGATTAATAAGCCACTCCTCCTCCCGATAGCCGGAGAGAGAGGTGCGAAAAGCTTTCTTAGGGGCGTAGCGTTTATAGTAACTCCTCAAACTTTTTGACTGCAGGTTCTCTGCTGCTTTTACCTCCAGAGGAAGAACCATCCCGTCAATCTGCATAACAAAGTCAACTTCACCACTGGACTTATCTGCACTCCAGTAGAACGGGTTAATTCCGCAATGGGCTATCAGCTGTTGCAGAACAAACTGCTCAGTTAAGGCACCCTTGAACTCTTTGAACAGTTTGTTGCCCTGTAGAACTGTTCTGACATCAATATCGCTCATTGCACAGAGCAGCCCGACATCCGGCGCATAAAGCTTGAACGCAGAACTGTCACGGTAAGCCGGAAGAGGTATTCCCGGCCTGGTAACTCTGTCCACTCTGTGTACCAGCCCGCAATCAAGAAGCCACTGAATTGCCAGTTCGTATTCCCTAGCGCGAGCACCTTTCCTGGCAAGTCCGTAAACGAATTTCCTGTTCTTTCTGGCCAGCTGCGCCGGAAGGCTGTTCCATACAGACCTTATTCTCGGTACTGTTCTGTTGGGAGCATGTTTTGAAAAGTCCTGCTCGTATACGGCAAGAAGCTGTTTCTGAATGTTCCGCACAACTGCATAATCCCGTTCTTCAAGAAAATTCTTCACCACCTCGGGCATTCCTCCCACAAAGTAGTACTGTCTCAGAAGCTCCGTGAGTTTGGTGGCAAAAACCTTGAGCATGCCGAAATCGAGTTTCTCTATCATTTCATGCAGAGGTTTATTGTCTGTCGCAATCAGGAATTCAGAAAAAGAAAGAGGAAACAGATCTAAAAACCCCACCTTCCCCACTGGAAACGATGTATCCGGATGAAGAGCAATCCCCAGCAGGGAACCAGCTGCCAGTACATGATACCCTGGTGCATTCTCCCTGAAGTATTTCAGAGATGTGAGTGCTTCAGGCACTTCCTGCACTTCATCGAAAAGCAGCAGTGTTTCACCGGGAACTATAACGCAGCCAGATTCTGCCTGCAGTCCGAGCAGAAGCCTGTCTATATCAAAGTCTTCCTGGAACAGAATTTCCATGCGAGGATTATTTTCAAAATTTATATAGGCGACCCGTTCGTAATAGCTGCGGCCGAATTCTTTCATCAGCCATGTTTTCCCGGTCTGTCTTGCTCCGCGAATGATAAGTGGTTTCCTGTCAGAGCATTCTTTCCAGCTCTTCAGTTCCTCAATTGCTCTTCTGTACATTGACACCCCCCATGTGGCTCATTCAAACATAGCAGAAAATCCACATGAGTCAACCGTCTTTTGTGTAAATATACACGTATAACGGACGACTTTTGTGAAAACCAGATACATTTTCAGCACGACTCACCCCCAAGCAAGATCCGTAAGGATTCCCACACCATAATTCGAATAGCGATCCAAGCGGTAATCGTTATCCGGCCCGGGCATGGGCGAACGAGGATCGAGAGTGTGAGTATATGTAATTCATAGATTTCACATACAATTATAATTTTTCATGATTAGCTATCTTATGTGAATTGAATTCATAAGTTATACTTGATTATCAGGAATAGCGCGAATAGTGACTATAATTCATGAAAGGTGATGGATATTCATGAAAACAACATTCAAGGTAAGTTCTCCCGGACCGGTTAAAACTTTCATGAATAGACGGCTTCCCGAGAAAGCTGCTCCGGTGGGTTATGCAGCTCTTATTCAAACCTTCGATCTCAGGGTACCCGTTCCACGGACGCTCAGTGCGATCAGCGCCAGGCACAGGAAGTAATAGGAGATGTCCCAGAGGATATTCTGACCAGAGCAGCCGCGTTCCTGCTTGCGGATGATTCCAGGGCCAGTTTTGCGATAGAGAGGGAACAGGCACCGCAGAGCCGTATCCAGCGGTGGGGTCAGGCCATCGGCGAGTCAGG
This sequence comes from Candidatus Aegiribacteria sp., assembly GCA_021108005.1. NCBI lineage: Bacteria > Pseudomonadati > Candidatus Aegiribacteria > Candidatus Aegiribacteria sp. The sequence continues at coordinate 18,059 of JAIORS010000033.1, read as the reverse complement.
AAGGATATCCATTTTACCCAGTGAAGTGGCTTTTCTTCAACACTACGACAGGTTCCGGAAAGGTTTAAGCGAGGTAGTGGAAATGCCCTCCGGCAAGATCGATCTGCTACATAGATTTCTGCAGCAGAACAAAGGCAGACTGTCGAAAAGGGCAAAACCCGGGGAGTTCGCCGCGCTTACAGAAGATGAGGCGGAAAAGATCGAAAGCCTTTATAAAAGCTGCTTCGAAACGAGCAACTGACGATTCTTACTTTCTTATTCCGGATTATTGCTAAGGCCGAACAATGCAGAAGGCTGAACTTGCTGCTTTCGAAGCTGAACTTGACATAGTGTTCATAATTCTGTACCTTATCAATGATAAGAACCAGTATACTGAACGCTATATTACTGAGGATAAATAATGAAAACCGAAACAGCAACTCAATACAAACTTCCGATACCTGTTCAGCATCTTCTTCGTAAACTTGGGCAGGATATTCGGAATGCCAGAAGACGCCGGCGTATACCAACCGCTATTCTGGCTGAACGGGCATCCATAAGCAGGACAACCCTGACAAAGCTGGAAAAAGGAAATCCCGGTGTTTCTCTGGGCATATTCGCAACTGTTCTTTTCTCTCTCGGTATGAGCGATAGACTGGCTGATCTGGCTGATGTACGTCATGATCGGACAGGTCTTACCCTTGAGGAAGAAAATCTTCCAAAGCGCATTCGGAAGTTCAGAAAATGAGTCAGCCCATTTTTGTTCATGTAGACATTCATGGAGTAACACAGCTGGTCGGCCGATTGTGGGCACATACAAAAGACCGCCGGCAGAGTGCCACATTTGAGTACGACCATGCCTGGCTGGCCAATCCGCAAAAGTTTCCTCTGGAACCTGCCCTTAAACTCGGTCCCGGCCCCTTTCATACTGCACAGAACAAGACTCTGTTCGGAGCCATAGGAGATTCAGCGCCGGATAGATGGGGTCGTGTGCTGATGAAACGACAGGCAAGACATCAGGCAGAAGAATCAGGCAAACCCCTGAGATTCCTGAACGAAATTGATTACCTGCTCCAGGTTGATGATGAGACAAGACAGGGAGCACTGCGATTCTCAAAAGAAGAAAACGGTCAATTCCTCGCTCATTATGCAGGCAGCAGTATTCCACCTCTTATCGGCCTGCCGCGACTTCTCACGGCAGCTGATCACATAAGTGCTGACAACGATACGAGTGAGGATGTCAGGTTTCTTATAGCGCCCGGCTCATCACTTGGAGGAGCCAGGCCCAAAGCATGCGTAAGAGACAATCGGGGGAATCTGTCACTGGTGAAATTCCCCTGCAGGGCGGATGAAATAAATACGGTACTGTGGGAGGCTGTTGCCCTGACACTTGCCGGGCAGAGTGGAATATCAGTCCCCGAATGGAGAATTGAATCCGTTGCGGGCAGAATCGTTCTGCTGCTTTCAAGATTTGATCGGAAAGGCAGCATACGGATTCCTTTTCTGTCGGCAATGAGCATGATAGACGCGAAGGACAATGAGGTGCGAAGCTATCTGGAACTGGCTGATGCTCTCAGAATGCATGGAGCCCAATCCAGAAAGGATATGCAGAAGCTCTGGCGGCGCATGGTCTTTACAATCCTCATATCAAATGTGGATGATCATATGCGGAACCATGGATTCCTCTATGACGGATCACAGGGCTGGGTCCTCTCTCCGGCCTACGACTTGAATCCGACTCCAGCGGACATAAGTCCCCGCATTCTATCAACAGCCATCAGCTTTGACGACCCGACAGCCTCTCTTGAAACTGCCTTTGAAGTGGCGGAATATTTCGACATCAATCCAAACCTGGCAAGGGAAATCGCGGCTGAAGTGGGCACAGCTGTTGCGTGCTGGCGCACTGAAGCCAGGCGATTCAATCTGACCCCGCGCGAGATAGAGCGCATGGAATCGGCCTTTGAGCACGAAGACCTCGCGCTTGCTCTTGGATGAACTTGTTATTTCTGAAAAGCATCAGGAAACAAATACTGCTATATTTCGTGTTCAGGATATACGATACAATATCTGCTTTCCTGCTTTGTTAACCGTGTCCGATTGCATTTCGCAAAGCGGAAAACGATGCTTGTGCGAATTCGCTGAACAGCTGATTCGCTGAGAACAAAGGAGAACGAGAAGTGAAGAATCCTCCATCAAAGACACAATGGAAGAAACTGTACAATCTTGCGAATACAGTCGCTGAACTGAAGCCATGGAAGATACTTTCTGATTACATGGTTTTTGGAGTGCGATTATCAGATTACGATATAAATGGTTATGTGGGTATTGCCGGAAAACACGGGCAGAGTCGCGGTGTGTTTGTTTACATGGGCGAACCATCCATGGAGAGAGTCAGGTTCATGGGCAGCCCGGAAATCGTTATGGAATTGTCGATGCTGACACTGACCTTTGAAAAACCGGAAACTCTTCCGGATAAGGACAGAAAGATTATCAGCTCACTGAAGCTTAACTATCATTCGGTTGAAGATGTTCCGTTTTTCAGATCATACTCACCCGGACTTCACCCATGGTATTTGAACAAAGATGATGCTGCAATTCTAATAATTTGCCTTGAGCAGGCTGTTGAACTGCTTCGAAGGGGAAAATTCGAAAAACTGCTTGATATGCGCTCCGAGGAGAAAAAGTGCCTTTACAGAATTCCAGGAGAAGATGGGAAATGGACTGAAATCGTAGAAGAGACTCCTGAAAACCCTGAATTCGAAAAGGTGTTCTTCATCAGGAAAGGCAGCCTGGACGATTTGAACGAACTTCCCGATAGCAACAAATCAATCCAGGCAAGACTATTCCCGTTACCGGAACCAAACGGAAAGAAAGGGGAACGCCCGTCTTTTGCGTACATGCTCATTCTGGTTGACTCCGAAACAGAGTTTTTACTGACTGATAATATACTGGAGATCGACTCTACTATAAGAGATATGGAGCTGCAGGTTCCTGAAATGCTTATCAATGAGTTAGTGGTTCATGGAATTAAGCCAAAGCAGCTGGAAATTATCAAGGGTTGTAAGCTGAGTGAGATTCTGAGGCAACTGGGATATGAGAACTTCCCTGTGCCGGTGAAAGAAAAAAAGAAGCTCAAGGCTCTTGGCAATACACTGAACATCCTGCTCAATTCTCTCTTTTATAGAGATGATTTACCGGACCCGGGCATAACCAGGAACGCTCCTGCTCAGTCAGAGCACTTTCACGAAGTGGATGACAGGATTCATGTAATCAAAGTCGCATTGATGTACGACAAATCGGTTTACCGAAAAATCGCCATAAGGAGCGATCAGACCCTTAAAGATCTGCATGACGCCATATTCGACGCCTTTGACAGAGAAGAGGAGCATCTCTACTCCTTCTTCTTTCCGGATAGACCGACAAAGTCCAAAAGAGCGATCACAGATTCCCCGGAATACACCCTCACGGGAATGACGGATGAATTCTTTGACGAAGGACAGAATGACGCTTCAGAGGCGACCATACAGTCCCTCAAGCTCAGAACGAAGCAGAAATTCTACTACATCTTCGACTGGGGAGACGAGTGGTGGCACGAACTGACTTACGAGGGCGTTAAGGACATCAGAAAAAAAGATCTGCCGACGGTCATAGTTGCCAGAGGAGAATCTCCACCTCAGTACCCCGACTATGATGAGGAAGATTGAAACATACGGGTAACACCTGCTATGGAGAAGTTTTCAGTCTGATTGAATCACCGGATCGTGCCGGAGAATTATCAGGCTGGCATCAGGACACCGGTATTGTATCGCTGATCTATCCAGATCGTTTCAGCCTGGGGATTTCAATTGTCCGGATTCAGGTAGGTATTCCAAATCATTCCGGTTGATGCAGAGCAATTGGAAGATACTTTACCCCGGACGCCCAATCTCATCATTACGGACATATTGAAAGTAGTAGTTGCAATTTGTCCAACTCTCCGAGAAGATCAGCCAGTCATTGGCAGGTGGTGGAAACGGGAATGATCTCCACTGTAAAGGCCGGAGAGATCTCCAAAATCCGTGAACTCACAGAACAGCCGGAACAGCCCGAAGATATCGAGCTGCCCCCTTCAATCAATACAATAAGGGAAATGACAGCATCGGTTGAAGCTCTGATAGATCGTTATCCGAAGAGTTCTTACCTCCTTTCTTTCTTCCTTCCTAATTCGATATACCGCCGATACCGTTTTATCTTGTGACGAATCATGTACGGTGTTATGTGCGGTCCCGGACCGGTGGTTTGCAGCAGGGAAACATGTCCTTCAGCGAAATAAGGATTACACAAGTGTTATGTCATGTGTCAGATGTTGTATAATTGAGAAGTGATTTGGCGTTCCGGGAGCTGGAATGCCAGCAGAGAATATTATACCTGCATCAATTACAGCGATGTAATAACTCATTCTGACTAACTGAAAACCATTCCAGAAGAAGACCGGGAGAGTAATGAAGATGCCATATGATTCACAGTTTCCATACGATGATCTTCCAACCTTACCTCCTTCCATTGATGTTGAGTCCAAAGCGGTTCTCAAAGAATGTCTTTCTGCTACGCGAGCATTAGCTGAGTTGAAAGGTGCAGGCGGACTCATTCCAGATCAAACCATCCTAATAAATACCATACCACTGCAAGAAGCCCTCTCCAGCTCAGAAATAGAGAACATTGTTACTACCCAGGATGAGCTCTATCGCGCAGCACTGAACAAAACTGCTGTAAAGGATCCTGCAACAAAGGAGGTCCTTCGCTATCGAACTGCTCTGCGTAATGGCTATGAATTACTGAAAGATAATCCACTTTCACTTGACATGATCCTTAATGTCTGCCGTGTTCTGCGTGATGAAGATGGAATAGAATTTCGATCAGAATCGGAACAAGTGGTGCTAAAAAACCGAATGACAGGCAGAATTACTTATACACCCCCTAATGGCGGTACCATCCTTATCAGTAAGCTGCAGAACCTTGAAGCCTTTCTTCTGAAACATGAGAATCTTGATCCTCTTATTAAGATGGCTGTAGGACACTACCAGTTTGAAGCCATTCATCCTTTTAGTGATGGTAACGGCCGAACAGGACGCATTTTGAATCTTCTTTACCTTCTCCATGAAAATCTGATTGATATTCCTGTTCTATACCTCAGTCGTTATATTATTAATAATAAGCATGAATATTACCGCCTTCTTAAGGACGTAACCGAGCATGGCGCCTGGGAAGACTGGCTACTCTATATGCTTCGCGGTATTACAGAAACAGCACTGTGGACTTCTGACCGCATTAAGGCTATTCGTCGTCTCCTGGATGAAACAGTTGAACATTGCCGTACTGACATTCCCCAGGTCTACTCGCGTGAGTTGATAGACCTCATCTTCCGTCAGCCATACTGTAAAATTTCCTTTCTTGTTGACGCCGGTATTGCGAAAAGACAAACCGCATCAAGCTATTTGCGCGAATTAGAGCGCATTGGTGTATTAACTGGAGAAAAAATTGGTCGTGAGATGATATATAAGCATCCTGCATTACTGGGTGTTCTATCAGCGTGAACGGTTCTCCAGTCAAAACTGTCGAATTCCTAAGCACTTCTTTCAGATATGTCGAATGTAATGAACAAATTCGACACATGTTCAAGAAATGTCGATTGTCCGGACATATCAAAGACGATCTGTATAGATCAAGGCTGGGAATTGACATATTCAGTATTATTGATCAGCTTTCCACGGCATCAAGCTGAACAGTATTTACTACAACAGGTACAAAACCATCACATGCGAAGGAATAGTTCGCAGCGATTATCTTTGTAGACGGCTCAATCCTCTCCATCCTGTCAGTTAACTCTCTGCTGCCGGGAGAGATATTAAACAGAAATTAGCAAATTAGCCTGAAAAACTACCGGGAGCTTGTCCGATAATGCGCATCAAGTAGAAGATCCTCACAGTTGAGATAGAATGCTCGCGGATTCAATATCTTCCAGCTCGATTCTGAACTGCAGCACCCGCCTTTCTTCCTTCCAAATTTGATATACCATCGGTACCGTTTTATCATGTATCGAATCATGCGCGGTGTCATTTTCGCTTCAGCCGGGGGATTTCATCGGGATCGATCAGGAGTCTGATTGATCGGGCCTGCCCGGGAATCCTGCTGATGAGTCCCTTCTCGTCCAGTTTCAGGATCATCTGGTGTATTGTCGGAGGCGTGGTGCCGAAGAACCGCTGCAAATCCGCTTCTGCCGGTGCTCTCCCATGCATAACCATGTAGCTGTCGATGAAGGCCAGATACTGGCCCTGCTTCTCTGTGAATCTATCTTTCATTAATATCATCTCGTTTCCAACAGAAAAATATTTATACAACCCGGTCAGAGCTGTCTTCCGAAAATCATGGTTACTGACCTGATAACAAATTCGCCAGACGACCGGCAGCATAAATCGGCACATGCAATCGAGAACCGCATGTTTTCACATTTTTAGCGCTCAGTATGATATTCTGCCGGGGCTGGTAGCGTTCCACAAATACATTCATACTCTTAGATTGGGTCACCCATCCTGATTTGACTTCTATAGGAATAATGCCCGATGGAGTTTCCAGCAGAAACTCCACCTTAGATGTCCGTCCTTCCCAGCAAAATAAATCTCGAACTCCTGCTGCACGTAATTCCTGCGCAACAAAATTTTCTGCGATATAGCCTTTGTAACTTCCGTAATCGTACGTTAAAATATGGGCTGGATCAATATTGGTGATAACAGCAAGTAGACCCACATCAAAAAAGTATTGCTTGAACCGGTTGTCTCTTGTGAATCCGGCCAACGGAGTTTCAGCTCGATTCACAATAGAAGTCCGCAGGATAAGCCGCGCACTCTCCAACCAGCCCAATGGAGAAGACAGACGCTCATAACCACGAAAACCTGGCACGGCATCTTTAAAACGAAACTTCGATGCACTCCCATCCAGAGCACGCGCAAGCTGAACCGGGATATTACGCCAGAGCCGTTCTATATGCAGGGCATTTGTTTTGCCGGAGTGTTTTGCGATATCCGCCATGTACGTATCGACAAGATCCAGATGGACGCTTCGAGCCGCCTGGACAGCTTCATATGGGTTTTCAAGACACTCGTGGTAGATATTGACCGCTTCAGGTAAACCTCCGATAATGAGGTAATATTTCCATAAATCCCATAGTTGGTCATGCACAATTTGCGGCAGTGGTTCTCGAAGAACATGTGTCCGTAACAGTTCTGCTAAGCGCGATTTCCCGATTCCCGTAAGGAACTCATTGAAATTCATAGGAAATAGATCCAAAAAAGAAACTTTTCCCACGGGAAAAGAGTCTCCGGCCAGACTGACTCCGAGCAGGGAACCGGCACTGCACAATGCCAGTTCCGGCATTATTTCGTGAAAGTATTTGAGTGCGGTGAGCGCCCGGGGACAGCACTGGATTTCATCAAATATGACCAGATCACGCACTTTATCAATGGAGGTATCAAGATAGAATTGCAGCTCATTGATGATTCGGTCAGGTGAAATATCTTTTTCAAATAGTTCACACAATCGTTCATCATTCTCAAAATTAACATAATGACAACGTGGAAAATCTGTTTCGCCAAATTCCTGCAGTATATAAGTTTTTCCAACCTGGCGGGCACCACGCAGTATCAGCGGCTTTCGAACCTTACTGCTTTTCCATGCCGTCAACTCTTTAGTGATTGTCCGTTTCATGTGGATATAATATCAGAATACGGTATTTTCTGCAAGGACATTATTCCAATTGTTGCATTTTATGCAGGGAAGTAGCTCCGGTTGGTTATGCAGCTCTTATTCAAACCTTCGATCTCAGGGTACCCGTTCCACGGACGCTCAGTGCTATCAGCGCCAGGCACAGGAAGTAATAGGAGATGTCTCCGAGGATATTCTGGCCAGAGCAGCCGCGTTCCTGCTTGTGGATGATTCCAGGGCCAGTTTTGCGATAGAGAGGGAACAGGCGCCACAGAGCCGTATCCAACGGTGGGGTCAGGCCATCGGCGAGTCTGGAAGTATATCTCTGAGTCTGGATGAGCTTCTTCGGTTGCATCAGATAGTAATAGGTGATTTCCGATTCGTGCAAAAAGGGCTCAGAGAAGAAGGAGGTTTTATTGGACAACATGATAGAAGCTCGGGAAATCCTCTGCCGGTTCGAGCTATTCGGAGAACAGACGGTGAAGGTAGTGAAGGAACAATTCAGGTTTCCACCCATCCAGTGTTTTCCGCTCTTCCGTGGACAGGAATGGGTAAACATCGCGAGCAGTCTGATCCCAGTTCAGAGACTCGATCTTACGGCTGAGCTGATCTCTCAGCCATACATGATCAATATGGATGCCCTGATGTGCCCACGGTCCGTTCTGATCGATTGCAGCGGAAAGCAGATCCATTTCAGGATAGATATCCCTGGAGCAGAACCAGAGGAAATCGAACCAGTCTCTTCCTTTGACCCATGATCTGCATAAGAGAGCGTGGCACTTCAAAGCGAACGATGAAGGAAGCTCCATCACCGAAACCTCGAAGGGTATCGGGAAGTCAATGAATGCAGTTCGAATTTGTACTCCTTCAGGGGGATTTACGTCCGCTTCCAGTCTGATTCTTAAAAATGGTGTTCGACCATCAGGATAGCTTCCGAGAATAGAAGAGTCGATCAAAAGAAGCTTTCGGATTGATAAGCCTTCCGACCCGGCAGCACGCAGTTCAATATCGAGACCATAATTGGAACAGGTTCTGAGCAGAGCCTCTTCGTATGAAGACCAGGAGAATGAATTATCAGGCTCCGCGAGGATGAAATCGAGATCCTCTGAGAAACGAGGTAGACCATGAACCAAACGAAGTTCTGTTCCGCCGTGGAACACAGCTCTGCTGAAGAAATCGTTCACTGACAGTGAATATAGGGCGATTTCCTGCACGATCTCCCGAAGAGCATGAACGCGAGCCTCCCGGGAAGACGAACCATATTCTTCGAGCCTTGATTCAATAATGTTTTTCATGATCCTCCATCCAGGGCATCGGCCAACAGGGAGAGGAAGTTTCGAGCTTTAGCTGAACGGTATATGCGGGCAATCTCCCTCAGATCGTCTGTATTGAGCTCGCTGAGGTACGATACATCAGTGCGCAGAGCCGCACAGAGTCCAAGGATACCCTCCCAGCTGAGCTTACGATCATATGCTAAATCACCTATTGCCCTCTCGGGAGATGCAACCAGGGTGTATCCTCTCGGTAAGGCCTCCCTCAATACTCCCTTATAGAAATCATTATCGAAAACGGGAGTGCGCGAATATGCAAAACTGCCCAGGGCGTTCTTGAATGTCCTTTCTCTTCCGTGTGCAATACAGCTTTGAACGAGCAATGGTTCTTCCTGCAGCCAGCCATAGTAGTTAAGAGCTGATTCCATTGTAACATAGCTTTCGGGGACGAGCCTGTTCGCGATCCTTAACCTGCTGACATCCAGTCTTGATAGAGCCGGATCGAGTATATACATGCCCCGCTTCAGACGAACCAACTCATTACTCTGCAGTGCCCTGTTCACCAGGCCCCAGCGGCGGGCGTGGCTTCCACCCGCCAAACGCGAAATAATAGAAGGGGTGATAATCATTCCGGCGTACTTGGTTTTCAGCAGCAGTTCAGTCAGCGTCTCCATATCTCTTCCTTGAATAAGTTTGTAGAAGTAATATAACAATATTCATGACAAATACACAATGCACGTACAATACTTCCAGATATTGGAAGTATCTTACAAGGATTGCGTTCGATTGAAAAAATACCTGTTAACTCTATTCATGATGTCCACTACTCTGAGCAGCACAAGGAAAGTCGTCGCCACAGAAAGAAGAATTTCATTCATCGTTTATCTCTTGTGAATCCGACTCCGGCGGATATAAGTCACCGCATCCTATCACTGCCATCAACTATAACGACCCGACAGCCTCTCTTGAAACTGCCTTTGAAATTGCGGAATACTTCGACACAAATCCAAACCTGCCAAGGGAGATCGCGGCTGAAGTGGGTACGGCTGCTGCGTGCTGGCGCACTGAAGCCGGCCGATTCAATCTAACCCCGCGTGAGATAGTACGAATAGACAATTTGAAAGTAGAAGTTGCAATTTGTCCAACTATGTAATATGCTATTATCGTTACATGGAGGTGGCAATGATTACTCGAACTATTCAGAAGAAACTTCTGTTTCTTTCTGAAAGGTTTCCTGTTGTATCGGTCAACGGTCCCAGACAGTCCGGAAAAACCACACTGGTGAAACACTGTTTTCCGGAGAAGAAATATGTCTCACTTGAATTACCGGATAACAGGCGTTTTGCTGAAGAAGATCCTAGAGGTTTTCTGTTGACCTATGACGACGCGGTTATAGATGAAGTACAGTATGTGCCGGAACTGTTCTCATATATCCAGGTTATTGTTGACGAGAAGAACAAACCCGGTCAGTATATTCTTACAGGTTCTCAGAACTTCCTTCTATCCGAGAAGATCAGCCAGTCGTTAGCAGGTCGTGTGGCAATACTGACTCTGTTGCCGTTTTCCTGTTCTGAGATATCCACAGAATCATTTACAAGGTATGAAACCCTGCTCTACAAGGGTTTCTACCCGCGTTTGTATGATTATGACATACCTCCCGGAGACTTTTATGCAAACTATGTTCAAACCTATATAGAGCGGGATGTACGGATGATCAGGAATATTGGTGATCTATCCAGATTTCATCTGTTCCTGAAACTGTGCGCAGGTCGAACGGGTCAGCTCCTGAACTACTCATCACTGGCTGGAGAATGCGGCATTTCACACACCACCGCGTCACAGTGGATGTCTGTGCTCGAGGCGAGTTATATTGTGTTTCATCTTCGCTCTCACCATAAGAACTTCAAAAAACGTTTGGTTAAGATGCCCAAACTGTATTTCTATGATACAGGCCTTGCATGTTACCTGCTGGATATGCAGAATTCTTCGCAACTTGAAACTCATTACAGCAGGGGAGCGCTGTTTGAGTCATTTGTTATTTCAGAATTTCAGAAAGAACAATACAACCAGGGAAAGACTCAGAACTGCTATTTCTGGCGGGATAAGCACGGGCATGAAGTAGATTGTCTGATTGACAGAGGAGGATCGATTATTCCTGTAGAGATTAAATCAGGCAGAACAGTAAACAGTAAGTTCTTCAAGCCACTGAAATACTGGCAAAAGCTTTCAGGCTCAGAAGTGACACCTGTTATAATCTATGGCGGAGATACTCATCAATTAAGAAATGGAATAGAGCTGTTTCCATGGAAAGACGTAAATAAAGCTTTTGATCATGGTGAATGAGACAATTACTATCCACTACCATCGAATAGCGATTAATCATTTTTACTGACGATTCCCATCAGAACACACTATTCCAAATAAGTACTTTTTACCGGCAAGGCATCTACCCGGGTTCCTTCCAGTACTGAACGATCCAATCCGCTGTCTGCTTGCTCCCAAAGAACTACCACACACCAATATTACCGTTCATCGACAGAAGTGCCGGGCAAGCTTCCCAATAGAGTGCACGAAGTAAAGGGGAAGATTAATAAGCCACTCCTCATATGGTTCATACAAGAATATCAGTGAATACACATAAGTCATCCATCTTTTGTGTAAGCATACACAATTAACGGACGACTTTTGTGAAAACCAGATACTTTTTCAGCACGACTCACCCCAGAGCAAGATCCATAAGTATTCCTGCAGGCTTATCATTTGCTATATTGCGTTATTGTAGAATCGAGGATGATTTCATGCCTGGTTCTCATTCTAACATTGCTTTCGAAAAATAACATTAAGATGATTACCGTCTTCGTGTTTCAAGATTTAATTCGATTATTACCTGAGTACTTTCCTATCGCAGTATCACAAAGCTCAAGGCTGCTATATAAGTCGCGTTAAGGTTATCTCGCTCGCATTTCCCTTATGCGTTTCATCTCCTGCCGACCATGGATCTGAAGCAGTCATAGAGAGAAAGGGAGAATCTCCACCTCAGTACCCCGACTATGATGAGGAAGATTGAAACATACGGGATAATTATAACTCAAAGAGAATCTTCACCTGAATTTACAGAGGTGAAGTCAGATACATTACCTTGGTTTTAGAAACATTCACCATCAATTGAAATATGTAAAGTCCTTACTATTCTTTGATGAGCTTTACCCTGAATTTTTCTTCTGATAGGTTGCGTGGGCAAATTAAGATCTGAATTTCCCGAACCGGATAATACGGTAAACCACATAATACCCGCTTTATAACGATTAGCATTTTCACGATCCTGTTTTGTGATCTTAAGATCATGCCAGAATTGTCGTCATGGATGTTGACGTGTCGAATTATTCAGTTTTGAAGTTCGTCCATCAGAAATAGAGATGGTAATTGTGTTGTCGCTAGAAGCTTAGTGAGCCTTGCGCTAAACACTCAATTTCCCGAATAGATGAGCTGAGATTTATTTTTTTACTAATTTTATTCAAGGATTCTTGATCACATTTTGCTAACAGGATTTGTACATCTTCCAGTTTAGACACTAAGAGAAATTCGTTATCAGGGGAATAGTAAACCAAGGCTTTCTTATTCTTCTTTAAAAGTTCCAATATATTGTTAAAAGAGCCTGGACTCTTCCCATCCCAAAGAACGAAACCATAATCCGCTTCCGCAGCCATTTCTTTGTCTTTTTGAGTGTAGAAATCTCGCCCCTTGAGATTTTGGTTAACTAATACATGCTTTACGTTCCAATTACCAAGATTAGTCCGGCACGAATTGCCAGAACAAAATACAATTACATTTTGATAGTGAATTTCTGAGAAGTATTTCTGTAGAGCTTTATCCGCTCCATTAGCATCCCCAATAATCACAGAGAATTGCTTGTCTACAATGTTTTGTAGCCGATCACGTATTTCTCTGTTTAGGCGGCTTAGCTTTCTTGATCCAGAAAGAAATACAGTCGTCATCTATTGCTCCGAGTCTTTGTCATAGTTAAGACAAATACACCATTCGCTTTGGCCTGCTGATATAAAATGTCTGTTGCAACGGACAGAGTTGAACCTGAACGATATAAGTCGTCAACTAAAAGAACGTTCTTTCCTGCTAAGTCGTATTCATTTATTAAAACCATATGTTTTTTCAACAGTTCTTTTCTTTCGTCGGGATCATCAACATTCTTTAACTCTGTCCCCCCCGTTTGTTTTTCAAGAACATCTTCCAATACTGGCACGTCAAGTCTTATCCCCAACTCTCGTGCTATTTCATTTACGGGTTGAATAGTTCTGGACTTTTTTGTCGAAGGAATTGGAATTATTGCATCCATTGTTTCAAGACCGCTGTATTTTACTTCGATAAGGTCAATGATCTTTCCAATAACAGATTTGTCTTCGTGATATTTTAGCTGGTAGACAAGTTCACCCATATCACTTCTGGTTGTATCCCAATGATTATGTCCATACTCATCCACTCCTAAATAGACGCTAGAGAGAGTATGCAAATCATACGCGGACCCTTTTTTCCAGTTTCCTTTAAGTTCGATGGCCATATTTATACTTCCTATTTGCTTCTATACTATCATACATTAATATCACTGCGGAATCTACCTTCCTGATAGGTAATGTATCTCTGCAACATCAGTGTTCCGGCTTGGGTTGGGAGATTTAGAATCAAACTCGCTTCCTAATTCTTTTGCAAGTTCATCAAGTCTGTTTATGACTTTCTGTTTGTATTCTGTATTTACTGCATTAAGAAGGCCCTTCTTTTGCACTTCATACGTCTCTGGATTCCAGGCAATTACGGCGATAGCCAGCGCATACATACCGCATGAAATAGCAAGCATAGACTTCTATATTGTTTCATTATGATTGCGAACGCAGTCATAATGCGTGGGCATTGTGCATTTGTGAGATCAGATATCCCGCGAACGCCGCTCAGAGGAGCTTACGTTCCTGTGATTGACCCGGATTTACAGTATTGTGTTCCAGGAAAGACCTCCACCAGACACCGCGTACGGAACAATCTGCCAGGAAGTAAAAAGTTCTGTCCCCTGGTTTTCCATACGGAATTACTGGAGAGTTATCACAAAGCCGATCTTCCAGTCAGAGCCATGAAGGTAATAGGAGATGTCCCCGCGGATATTCTGACCAGAGCAGCCGCGTTCCTGCTTATGGATGATTCCAGGGCCAGTTTCCCGATTAAGCACAACTCACGAAAAAGATCCGTAAGTATTCCTGCAGGCTTGTCATTCGCAATATTGTCTTTAGTAACGATAATAGTATCAGCAATTTTTGATAGTTTCACCTTATAATAGTCTATGGGTTTGCACTTACTATTCTATTAAATCAGTGACTTATCTTATAATGAAAGGTAAATCATGATGAAGAATTTAATGTTGATTTCCTTGCTCTTTCTCTTCATAGTTCTTTCCTGTGGCTCCAGCTCTCCTGGAGCACAGAACGATCTTCCCGCAGGATTTATTCCTCCTGATGATCCCGGGCTGGCAGTTTTCAGAACCGCTGTATTTACAGTTGACTGGCAGCTTATTACAAGAGATCAGATTGACTGGGAGACTGCGGCGCATGTCCCTTCTATCCAGGTTACCTATGATGAAAATGACCGGATAACAGAAACGGTAGGTCTCTGGATGGGAAGACCGAGTGACAATGTCATCGTAGCTCGTTACTCCCCTATGCTGAGAATCAACTACGAGGAAGGTGTTGAAACCATTACTTTCCATTGGTCTGACGGAGAGCCCTGCGGAGAGTTTGGATTCTGGGGTTTCAGAATCACGCGATCTGATGACGGAAATATCTCAGTCATGGAATTTCTGGCTGAAGATGGTTCTATTCTTGTAGATCGCTCAGGAATCGCATACCGTCAAATTGAATATTCAGGAGATGGCTGGTACCTCGAAACCACGCATGATGAAACCGGCGCACAGGTTCCGATTATGGGATCCGATGTATATGCTATCCGCCAGCAGCTCAACTCACAGATGAACCAGATTGCAACGGAGAGTACCGACAGTCTGGGAGAGTTGATTTCTGTTTTCGGAGAAGTCTATCGGATAGAGAGAGATTTCGATGCTTCTGGCCATCTGATTGAGGTAAAAAGATATGGTTCGGATGGACAGAATATCGAAGGTCCCGGGAATCCTGCATGGGAGACGTATGAAGTTTCACCATCAGGTCTTACAACTGGCTTTGCCCTGCTTGCTCCCGATGGTTCTCCTTCTGTGAATCAGTATGGCGTACATTCCAACGTTATCGAGTACGATCAGTACGGTAGAATGGTGTTCACCGCAGGATACGGTACGAGCGGTGACCCTGTGACTGTAGGGGGAGTATGGGCAAATACAATTGAATACGATGATGACAATCTTCAAACCACGGCCCAAACGCTGGACCAGAACAGGGAGCTCGTGAATTTGAACGGTTTTTCAACAGTTGTAACTGAAAAGGACTCCGTGGGTAATACTATCACTATAAGTTTTTATGACTGCAGCGGTGAACCAGCCCGGGATGCCATTGAAGTCCACCGGTACAGATTCATCTATACCTCCCACTGCAAGCTTCTTGAGCGTCAGGTTTGGGATTCTTCAAACGAGCCGGATACATCAAGTATGGGATTTCACAGTGAACGTAATTTATTTGATGATAAGGGCACCTTCCTTAGAACTGAATATCATGATACAGATGGACAGTTGCTCAACTACTGAAGCTGAATGCAGTACCTGATGCGACCACTGTCCGATCCGGTCGAATTAGAGATTATTGAAACTCAACCATTTCCCGGAAGGGCTATGGTTACAGGTATGCAAGTCATCAGTGCCGCTGGTGCGGTTCTCTTATGAATGAACCTTCAGGAGAATCAGATCAATGCGACGAACTCGATCCCGGAGTTACAAGGCAGATACTGGGCATAGCCACCGATGATTTCGGAGAAATCTGGTACATGATAAGAGAGAATGAGACAGCTTACAAAGGTTTAAGCGAGATAGTGGAAATGCCGGGCCAGCTTCCCGATTAAGCACAACTCACGAAAAAAGATCCGTAAGGATTCCCAAGGGCTTGTCATTTGGTATATTGCATTATTGTAGAATCGAGGAATATCTCATGCCTGTTTTCCTGTTAACCGATATCGAAAAATCAACCCGGCTCTGGGAAGATCATCCCGAAGTGATGAAAGCCGCCCTTGAACGTCATGACTCCATCCTTTGTGACAGCGTTAAGAGCCACGGCGGAGCTATAGTCAAGAACACCGGAGACGGTATTTTCGCTGTATTCGAAAAAGGTGACCCGCTGGCCTGCGCGCTGCACATACAGAAAACAATTCAGGATGAAGACTGGGGAGAACTGAAGGATATGCAGGTTCGAATGGCATTTCATTCAGGAACTGCGCAGAAAAGAGAAAACGATTATTTCGGCTCTGAAGTATCAATAGGAAACAGGAATTTGCATCTTTCACGAAATGGTCCATGAACCTGCCCATCGGCCCGAATGCCTTCCGGTTTTCACTACTTTCTGTCCAGCGACAATTAGATTTCCGGTGCGGGAATATCATCTGACGCTGATCAACTTTCTATTCTGGATTGCATGATATCCGAACGTATCGGATTTGTCCGGTATAGTCGTATTCGCTGGTTCTCATCGCAGGTGTTGTATTGCCGGAAGAGAAACTTATTGCAGCTCGGGAATGCCCGGATATCTAAGATTCATCCTGAGATGGACGATAGTCCAAGTTTAAGCTTGAGATTCTAGGTTTCATTTTTTGATTAGATGAAGCCCTGGCGGTCTTATACACACAACGCTCTGCATAACCAGAACAGTACTCAAAAAGCCGGAAACATGATCGCTGTTTCTGGTTCATTCAGTTGTTAAAATTCTATCTTCTTTATCTTGAATCATTTCCTAACGAGAAATAGTAGTTACATTTTGGATGAATCACAAGAGTTGTTAACCTTCGGGAAAATCCAATTGTTCTTCTCTGGATGTACCTGACACCATCTTGACGCGTGACGTAAAGCGTCTTATGTATTGGTATGATAAAATCTTTTAAATGCAGAGATACTGAAAAACTGTTTGCTGATTATGATGTCCGAAGATTTCGGAGTATCAACAGAACAGCCAGAATCAAACTTGAAGTTTTGAATGCAGCTATCTCTCTACAAAGCTTGCGTATCCCACCAGGGAACAGGCTTGAGCAACTTAAAGGAAATAGGAAAGGTCAACATAGCATAAGAATTAACAATCAATGGCGTATTTGCTTTATTTGGAAAGAAGAAGGAGTCATTGAAGTTGAAATTGTAGATTACCATAAGGGGTAGCAACATGAAGAAAAAATTATCTCCAATTACACCGGGTGAAGTCCTTTTAGAGGAATTTCTTAAACCAATGGGAATTTCACAGAGCCAACTTGCTAAGGACATAAATGTACCAGCTAACCGTATTAGTCAAGTTGTTCATGGCAAAAGGGAAATTACTGCAGACACAGCATTACGCCTTGGCAAATATTTCGGAATTGAACCTGAATTTTGGTTAAACCTACAGGTTAGATTCAATATGAAAATTGCCAAGAGCAAGCTGGGGCTTATAATCGAGAAAGAAGTGAAGGTTCATTTTTCTGAATTACAACAACACAACCATGCAAACGCTTGAAAATAATCTGGTTACAAGTTTTCTGATAGCAGCGCTAAGCACAATTGCAATCTGAACAGCTATATCTGTCATACTCTGACAATTATCGTCCGTTAGTATTTTCTGCCCGGATTTGCTTTGGTACTCGCATATTTTAACGTCGTTTTGAGCTGCTTGCCGTTAAGCTGGCGCAGTTTGTGCTTCTGAGCGAAGCGAAGATGCAGAAACCGTACCAGTAGGCAAGTCTGCTCCAAAACTTTGTGTACGCCCGTCATGGGCATGAACTAATGGGGTTAAAGTCCCCTGCAGGTAATCCTGGTGAAACGCCTTGTGCGGAGCCGCATGCAGGGTGTTGGGGGGGCCGGAGGAGAGAAACCTCCGGCTACCCGATTATCTTCCCATTCATTTT
>JAIORS010000032.1 GCA_021108005.1 Candidatus Aegiribacteria sp. | reverse complement strand
TGGATATCCCTATGGTGGAGTATACCCTATTGACATCAGTCAGCTAATGAGTGACCCTACTTGCGGTTGAATATTACGTAGATGCAGGGTTCCACAACAAGCGTCAGTACAGTGGCTACAAATAACCCGCCGATAATCGTTACAGCCATCGGTGTCCATGTCTCCGCCCCTTCGCCTACACCAAGAGCAAGCGGGAACATAGCAAGTATGGTAGTTGCTGCGGTCATGATAATCGGCCTCATTCTGATAGTGGAAGCCTCAACTATCGCTCTCTTGATCTCCTTGCCGGATCTCCGCAGCTGGTTCGCGTAATCCACCATTACAATACCATTGTTAACCACAATCCCGGCAAGCATCAGCATTCCAATAATCGCCATGACCGACAGAGGCGTTGAGGTTACGAACAACCCCAGTACTACTCCTATGAAAGCAAGTGGTAATGTAAAAATGATGATGAAAGGTTCAAGGAATGATTCGAACTGCCCGGCCATAACCATATAAACAAGGGCAGCGGCAACCATGATAGCGATTCCAAGGTACATGAAGGTTTCCTTCTGATCCTCCATCTCGCCGCCCATTTCATATCTGAAGCCGGTCATGTCGATATCTCTGAGTATAGCCGTGACATCCGATGACACTTCGCCGAGAGACCTGCCGGAGACATCGCAGGAAATAGTAACCATTCTCGCCTGATTCTTTCTTGAAATAGTATTCGATACTACCCTCTGATCAAGGGAACCCATGGATATCAAAGGTCTTCCAAGAATAGACGCGTATTCCAGATCCTCTCTGGAATCCCTTAGGTTTTCAGGATATCTGACGAAGATGTTGTACTCCTCATCTCCCTCGCGATAAATACTGGCTCTTGATCCCTGGAAACCGTATCTGACATCCAGGGCCAGCTGCGATTGTGATATGCCCAGAAGAGAAAGCCTTACAGGATCAGGGACAAAAGAGTACTCGGGAATCAGTTCCTCCATTGATGTTCTGGCGTCTTTGACACCTTCTATCTGCGAAATGGTGTTCTTTATCTCCTCAGCCTTTTCGTACAGGAGATCAAGATCATCTCCGTACACTGTAATCTCTATCGCTGAGGATGACAACAGTGACATGCCCGCTTCCGATGAGTATTCAATTCCGGGCATGTCATCAAGAACATCCCTTATCCTGTCCTGATACTCGAACATGGAAATGCTGCGTTCGCTGGATGGTGTTAATCTTACCCTCAGCATAGCAGCATTGGAACTGCTGGCACCGAAAATAGCCATTATGCCCTCGGCCTCACCAACGGTGGTGAATACCGCCAGCAGATCTTCTGGAGGAATTATCGCGCTGATGGAATCCTCCAGCACTCTCACCGCTTCGTTGGTTATTTCAAGACTTGTACCTATCGGTTCTTCCACATCCATCATCAGGAATCCATCATCAGATTCGGGAAAGAATTCGGATGGAAGCTGACCGACCAGGACTATTGCCAGGATGAACGTAACCGCAGTCGATATCAGAACGACTTTCTTGTGATCAACCGCCCAGGAAACCAGATGGTTGTATTTCCTTTCAAATCTGTCAATTAATGTACCGATCCTGCCAGAAATGCTGCCTGGCTTGAATACCGGTACAAGGTTCTTTGTCCAGGATGAAATCAGCGGAACGAGGCTCAATGCCACGAAAAGAGATATCGTTAAACTGAAGGTTATGGTCAGAACCATTTCCTTGAACAGCTCTCCAGCTATACCGGGTACAAAGAGAATAGGCACAAAGACAGCAAGGGTTGTGAGAGTCGAAGCTGTTATTGCATTGGATACTTCCATTGCTCCTTTGACAGCGGAATCCCTTGGAGACTCCCCCATCTCCCTGTGCCTGAAGATGTTCTCCAGCACTACGATCGCATTGTCCACCAGCATACCGATAGCCAGAGCAAGGCCTGCCAGAGATATCATGTTCAGCTGCACATTCGTGAAGTGCATTACGGCAAAGGTCACAAAAACGGAGATGGGTATCGATATTCCCGCAATGGATGAGCTTTTCCATGATCTCAGGAAGAACAGAAGCACGAGAAAAGCCAGAAAGCATGCCTGAAGGGCTGTTGATCCCAGATTGTTGATGGACTGTTCAATAAATTCCGACTGGTCAAAAAGAATAACCGGAGTGAGAATATTCCCGTAATCATCAGAGATCTCATCAAGTTGATCACGTATCCTGACGCATACGTTAACAGTATTTGCATCCGATCTCTTGTTCATATACAACGATACCGACGGCCTGCCGTTGAATCTTACGTACTGAACCTCATCCGCCTGACCATCCTGAACCGACGCCACATCCCTAAGCAGAACTGGATACCCTGCATTCGCGCCTACAACAAGCTGCTCTATTTCCTCGATGCTGTGGAAAGCTGATTCAACCCTGATGTTCATGTTCATCCCGCCGGCATCGATCCTTCCTGCGGGAGTGTTGTTGCGAACAGAACTCAGTGCTCCTGAAACCTGAGATATCGTAATTCCCGCGTCCATAAGTGCAGCAGGATCTACATCAACGTTTATCTGTCTCTCCCGGCCGCCCATCGTTACGGCTGACCCCACTCCGTCCAGTCTGCTGAAAAGCGGTTCAATTTCCTCCTGGATAAGTGTCCTGAGATCAAAATCGTTAAGTATGTCGCTGCTGAAGCCAACGTACATTACTGGCTGCATGCTTGGATCCAGCGCGAATACCAGTGGATCGTCGGCATCATCCGGCAGAGCGGCCTCGAACATGTCCAGCTGCCTTCTTACATCAGTCTCCGCTTGATTAAGACTGTGCCCCCAGTTGAACTCGGCCGTTACAATACTGATCCCCGCACGTGAGGTAGACGATACTTTCTTGACGTTGGATACCCTCGCAAGCGCCTGTTCAAGAGGATCTGTAACCAGATTTTCCATTTCCTCGGGTCCGGCGCCTTCCATAGTGCTCATAACCATTATCATTGGGAAATCCATATCAGGATACATATCAACACCAAGCTGAGTAAGACCGAATATTCCAGCGCCCAGTATAGCAATAAATACCATCAGGAACGTTACACGTCTTTTAACTGACAGTTCCGGCAGTTTCATCGACTCACCACTTCCACATTGGATCCGTCCTGAAGCATCGTCTGACCTGCTACAACAAGGGAATCGCCGAAATTGAGCCCCTCGGTAATCTGAACCATTCCGTCACTGAAAATACCAACTTGGACATCTCTTATTGAAGCTCTACCATTCTCGATGACAGCTGCCTGAAAACCGTAATGTGTTCTCCTGAGAGCATTTTCAGGAATAGCTATCGAATTCTCGTACGTTTCAGTAAGAACGGCAACTCTACCGGCCATACCGGGTCTGAGCCTTCCACCGGTTTCATCGAATCTGACCTCAACCGGAACCAGTCCGCTGATCTGATCAACGGTTGATGACGCGGAAGTAACCATTCCGGGGAACGATTCATTATCCAGAGAACTGATGGTTATATAGGCAGGAAGACCAGGCTCTATTTCAAGGAGGTTTTCTTCAGGAAGAAGTATTCTGGCCACAATGGCTGAATTGTTGGAGATGGAAACCAGCGGAGTACCGGCGGACGAATTGCCTTCACGTGCCCAAATTCTGCCGATCTCACCATCAAAAGGCGCAGTTATCCATGAATTCTCTCTATTCGTTCTCGCCTGAGCATAACCGGCTCTGGCCTGACTCAGCTGGGCCTGGGCCGCTTCCATAGACGCGAGAGCACCCTCAAGCTGCTGCTCGCTGGCGGCTCCGGCTTCGTAAAGAGACTGCATTCTTCTGTAATTACTTGTTGCGTTGTCAACGTTGGCCTGTGCGGCGCTTATCCCAGCCGCGGCGCTTACTGTACCCGCGCTGGCCTGCTGGTCGGTGTTCAGCCTTACAAGCCGCTGTCCCGCAGTAACACTGTCGCCTTCGGAAACAAGAACTTCTTCAACTTTACCGGGCGAAAGAGCGTAAATAAGAGCTTCTTCAAGACCCTCGACCCTTGTACTTGCGTATACGATGTTTGAAATATCAACAGGTTCCACTATTTCTATGGATACTCTTATTGGAGGATCCTCTTCTTCGATCTGGCTCGAACCGCATCCGGGAAAAAGTAATACACCTGTAAGCAATGCAATAATCGGTATAACAAATCTGTGATTTCTCATCTGAGGTATCCTTCCATCATGCCTACAGCTCTAAGCAGTTCAGCTTCGGCGATTCTCAAGTTAAAAAGAGCGCTGGCATTATTTGTCCTGGCGGTAGTAAGCGCCAGGAAAGACTGATCCATTTCCAACCGGGTTATCATGCCTGCTTCAAATGATATTCTGGCAATTTCGGCTCCTTCCAGAGCCTGTTCGACAGTCGAACATGTTGCCGCGACGCCTTCCCTGGCTGCCTGAAGGTTATTCCAGGCTGACACCAGAGAAAGATTGGTAGCCTGCCTGATACTTCTGGCCGATGCCTCTGAGGCCGTCCTTTCAGCCCTGGCTGAATTGAAGCCTGAAATGTCTGAAAAACCGTTAAACAATGGAACCTGAATGGCAACTGAAGCCACCAGATTCCTGTCGTAATCATCTATCTCGAAGCTGGCGTCGCTTCTTGCCGCCATGTAATTCAGATCTGTCTGGAAAACCAGCTGAGGAAGAAAAGAAGCCCTGGCCATATCCACTCCAGCATCACCTATGAGCCCCATATATTCTGCCACTTGAAGATCAGGGCTGTTTCGGTACATCGCTTCTCGAGCTTCTTCAAGGGTTCCAGGAATCTTGAATTCAGGTTCAGCATCGAGACAGCCCTCTACCTGGAAAAGCCCGTAGCTATCCTGCCCGATAGCTACCGCAAAACCGGTGGAAGCGTTCTCAAGTGCATTCTCAGCTGAAATCAGGCCTGGTTTCCGGTTCTCCCAGGCAACACGACTCTGAAGAAGTTCAAAGCGGGATATCGTACCCGCGTCATATCTTAAAACCGCGAGTTCGTAGCCCGCTTCAGCGATTTCAAGAGCTTCGGCGGAAACATTCATCATTTCCTGTGATAGAAGAACACCGTAGAAAGCCTGTACAACCTGAACAACCGCATCCATCTCAGCCGCCCGGGACTGCTGAAGGGATAGTTCCTCCGCTCTTGATGCCATCCGCGATCCTGCTGGCCCTTGAGGCACAAAAAGAGGTACCGTTACAGATACTCCGGCAATTGACGAGTATTCGGTCCCCATTGGAATCGAGCCCATACCAGGAATTGTCATTTCCTGGATATCGTAATTCTTCGAGAAGGCAAGCTGGCCGTTCACTTTCGGTAGAAACCACAGATCGGCATTTCTGCTTTCCCATACTGCGCTTTCGTAGGACATCAGGGCTGACTGCACATCACCTCTGTTTTCAATTGCGAGTGCAACAGCCTCTTCAAGGGTGACAGCTCCCGCATTAAGGCTTATTAACAACAATATTCCTGCTATATATCTCATCTTATCAGCTGTCCTCTCTTCGTGCGGAAATTCCGTTATACAGTATATCTACAATTTCCTCAATATTTATTTCATCATGAATCGGAATTTTATTGAGGATCTTCATAGTGATTGCAACAAGAAATGAATTAAGCGTCATTATTACCATTAACCCGTTCGTATCAGGCAGTATTTCACCATTTCTTTTTGCGGTATCGAACATCGGATCGATGAACTCAGTGCGCATAACGTTGAATTCATCCTGCATCTCTTCGATAAGAAGACCTATGTTGGGATCTGTAATCATGGACATGAAGGCTCTTGAAATACCAGGATTCTTTTTGACGAACTCTATCCGGAATCGGACATAATTAGTCATGTTCTCCTTCAGGCTCAAATCGGATTTGAGAACCTTCTGGTTCATTGATCTGGCCATTTTTAGAAGGTGCCCGGCGAGGGCTTTGTAGTAACCCTCCTTATTCTTGAAGTAATAGTAAATCATAGGTTTCGAAAGTCCTGATAATTCCGCTACCTGATCCATTGATATCTCCGAAAATGTCTTTTTAGACAGAAGTTCAATACCTGCCTGAAGAAGCTTTTCGCTGTTACTGTCGCTCAAGTTCAACCTCCAATAGTAATTCACTAGTTGAGTATGTATTCTACTTACTAGTAGGTAATATGTCAAGGTAAATACAACTGTCATTCGTATAATTAGTATTACACCATGCTTTTACGATGGTTATAGACTATACATTTTCAAGATATTTCAGATCGTTCAAGAGGGCTCTACCGATACCGCATTCATATCGGTGAGGGGTTCAATCATCAGAACCAGGTTCTGATTCCTTTAATATAGTATGTATGTACACAGAATTACCGGGAGAAGAGAAGTTATGAGTAATGATCATGAATCAGTATTCAGAAGGATTATCAAATCTCATATGCTCAGATATCCTGCCATGAAATGTACCGATATTTACAAACTCATCTATCAGGCTGCTATGGGCAGCGCTCATAATATCATCTGCGTTGATACTGTGCGAAAGCTTTTCTTGGAAGAAACCAGCAGTATGAGCAACGGACCCGGGGAGCCTGTAGTGGATACAATAGCTCATGATGGCAGCATTTTCAGGATAAACATCCGACCGTACGTTCAAGCTGGATTCAATCCTGAGAAACTCTTTGATGCATTCGTACAGACCGGAAAGGAATACACCGGCTCTGTAGGAAAACTTGAACTGTATTGCCGCTGGCTCATCCGGATGAAGAAAGATGCTCTGTTCGCAGGCTGTCCAAGAGCTGTTGAGAAATATCTGGCTGAAATGTCCGAGTTAGATTATCCTGCTGTTCATCATTCATCAGAGTACCGAAATGCCTATTCTCCATCGTATAGAGTAATAGCTTCCATGTTCATCAAGGATCTGGATATCATTCAATAAGGGGGATAGTATCGAGATTGCCGTTAACAGAGATATCCGCTGCCTCTATCCATCCCTCAATATCCTGTCCAAGGGGTCCTATACTCAGGTCCAGGAAATACCAATCCTCAGTTCTTGAAACAATACAGGCAGCGGAAGAAAAAGGTATGGAATCCACTACTGCTGAGAATAAATCCGGTTCGGAATAAAGAGGTGAAGCCAGGTATATCATCGCATACGTAATCCCTGCCGCCGGACCCCAGACCAAAGGAACATCGCTCAATTCCCCGTCTATCACGAATGTCTCATTGCCGGCAATCCATCTCAGTCGGAAGCTTCCTATATTTGCTGCCTGAGCTACTCCCGGATCGAATCCCAGCCAGCCGTCAACAGTCTTACCGGATATTACCACCTGATTTCGTGGAGCAAGCCTGCTCATGAATAATGCAGCTGAATCAGGTCTTGTGAAAACATCCACTGAATCAACACAGATAAGAATGCATTCGTTTTCATCATATGGTTGAGATATCATTATATTCGTCACTGAAGATAACGACATTACAGTTAGAATCAATGAAAAAAACATCTCATCCCTTCCCGATTTGATGTATCTGCATATTACTAATTTATCCGCAGGACCTTTGCACCCCTTACGCTTCCAGTGCGAAGCTCTGAAAGAGCTTTGTTCGCTTCATCCAAAGAGTATTCACTTATTTTGGGCTCTATTTTCATCTCTCCTGCAAGCTCGAGAAATTCACTAATATCCCGTCTGCTTACATTGGCTACGCTCTTGATCTCCTTCTCCATCCACAGATGCTGTGGATAGTTGATTCGAAGAAGGTACTCCTTATCGATATCCTCTTTTCGTATAGCGTTGATGACAAGCCTGCCTTCGGGAGCAAGATTCTTCATTGCTTCAACAACAGGTTTCCATACCGGTGTTGTATCGATGATACTTCGGAGCTTGACTGGAGATTCCTCATCTGTATCACCAGCCCAGCTGGCGCCCAGCTCCATGGCAAATTCTCTCTCACCGGGATTCCTGGCGAATACAAAGATTTCTGTTTTTGGATATCTGAATTTCACCATCTTCAGAACAAGATGGGCGGAACCTCCAAAACCGGTAAGACCGAGACTGTCTCCATTTGCAATTCCTGAAAGCCTCAGAGAACGATATCCGATAGCTCCGGCACAGAGAAGAGGTGCTGCTTGTGTATCACTGAGATATTCAGGAATGGGAAATGCTGAACCTTCTGGAACCGTCATATATTCAGCGTAACCACCGTTGACATCTCTCCCGGTAGCCTTGAATTCGCTGCAGAGATTCTCGTTCCCCTCAAGGCAGTACCTGCATCT
This sequence comes from Candidatus Aegiribacteria sp., assembly GCA_021108005.1. Taxonomy (NCBI): domain Bacteria; kingdom Pseudomonadati; genus Candidatus Aegiribacteria; species Candidatus Aegiribacteria sp. The sequence goes on along the minus strand of JAIORS010000032.1, from coordinate 921 downwards.
GCCGCAGGATGAATAGAACCAACCTACTCCCACCCTTTCGCCGACTCTTCCGGATTCAACATTGTCTCCAGTCCTTACAACGCGCCCGACAACCTCATGACCGGGGATTACTGGAAGAAATGGTGGTGCGGTGCGTCCTTCAATTTCGTCCAGTTCCGTATGGCAAACCCCACACGCCAGAACTTCCAGGAGTATATCATCAGTATCAGGTTCCGGAACCGGTAATTCCTCAAGGAACAGGGGGTCAGGGTTTTCCCTGATATCACACAATTTGCTAAGAACCATTGCTTTCAAAACGTACTCTCACATTTCCTGCAAGGATCGGGTATATTCTACTATCATATTGATCGATACTATTGATAATCCGCTGGTTACGCATTTACCACTTCTATCAACCAAAAACAGGTTACTTGAATTCTGCCAACAAATCGGTATCGGGTTTCACTTTCACTGTATAAATTCCGTTTATCCACTCCCGGTTGAACTCCATCAAAGGAACCAGAGGCCCTCGAACAGGACTATTCGGAAATATCCAGGTATATTTCTTCTCTATGAATTCTCCGGATATGTCTCCCCCTGCTCTTGAAGAAAACGCTACGATAAAAGTCTTTGGGATACCTGTACCGAAATTCGAGATCAGAGTTGTCCATTTACCTGCAGGACAATGTATTTCTTTAGCTTTGAAAAGCCCCATTAGTCTTCATCCCTTCCCGATTCATTAGGTTGGTTTTAGCATAATAGCAGATATAATCAAGATATATGAATAGAGAAAGTCAGAGCCTTCAGAAACTTCGCAAACTATAGACTGAGGGTCAGAGCCTTATGTGCTTAAATTGGATAGGTGCCCCTGTTAATGGTGTAGAGCCAGAGCCTGTAGAGCCCCGAGCCCCTCAATTTGGTGCCCCCGACACGACTCGAACG
>JAIORS010000031.1 GCA_021108005.1 Candidatus Aegiribacteria sp. | reverse complement strand
CCGCTTACGGAATCTGTCCAGCCCGTTGAAATATTCCAGTTCTGTGCAACCGCTTCAATATCATTTGTGTTCCAGTCGTTGCTGCCACCTTCTGTCATGTCCCAGGCATTTCCCCTGACCTCTGTCGCGTAATCGAGGGGTTCTACAAGCACGGTCACCCTGACGGTGTTGTCAAGCGGATCCTCTCCCGAAACAGTCGCGGCGCTTATCTCGATGATATGGGCACCGATGTCACCGGAATCGGTATTCCAGACGATAGCGGCGGAAGTGCTGTCAGGTTCGTAGTACTGTGATAGACCTCCAAGACTGATAACATCGGAACCGATAACTGTGGGGCTTGCTCCCGAATGATCGGTGAATGTAACTGTTACATTACCGGTGCCTGAAGTTCCCATATTGTAATATGTGGCTCCCAGCTTCATACTCTCCCCGGCCCTGCAGCGCAGCTCGGTAATTCTTGCATCAGAGGTAATAAAGCTGCAGAAAACATCGGGAGACGTAACCCTGAGATCGGCCTGAGTCGGAGGTGAAATGTCCACGAACTCCAGTAACCGGCTTTCTCCCGCTGTCAGAGTATCATCGAAGGAGTACCGGTCCTGGATCCATCTATCAATCGGTACAAGACAACGTCTGCTGTGATCAAGAGCGTCTTCTGAAAGGTACCCTGGACAGTATCTTCCGCGAATATTGATACGAACAGGCAGCGCATGGTTCTCACCATTGAAGAAATCTCCGCAATACCTGTTCACATAAAACAGGTACGTATGATCGCTGCCTTCCTGCCTGAAAAGCTTGATCCGGGGTGAAATGTAATTGACCACAATATCCGAGTCGGGGCAAGATATCTGAGCCACATCCCAGTAAGGTGTACCGTTCTCCTCCCACCACCACAGGTCGTACATCTCCGGGGCTATCCGGGCTATCTGACCGAGGGTATTCTCAAGACTGTTGTAAACATTGCTGTAAGGTTCGAAGAACCAGGTGTACCATCTCTCGTTGTACTTCGGATCGAGAGGAACAGGTACGGGTGGAGGGGGAGGCAGCTCGTACAGCGGGTCGAAGCCGTCCATGAAAGGGGGAAGCTCCCGCGGGTCAGCATATTCGTACTTGTCCTTCCAGTCACCCTGGTCAGGCCAGCGCCCGGTATACACCCAGTCCTCGTAGGGAGCGTCGAAGGGAATGGAATGCATGTCCAGCAATGAGCTGGAGATGAAGTTGTTCTCATTATCCGGATCGACCGTGTTCTCTACATAGCTCGCCAGAGAATACGGAAAGATCGCCTTAACCTGGTGGAGTAAACCCAGATTGCACAGCATCAGGAACTCCTGCTTCGCAGGGGTGCGTCCGTTGTATGATGTGTAGTCCAGGTTGCCTGAGGCGTCCCGTACGCTGGGCCCTCCGACCGAACCGAACGTCTGCGGGTAGAAGAAGACGGGTACATCGTACTCCCTTGCGGGTATTACTGTGGAATCGATGCCCTTCTCGAAGTGGTCAATAAGGAAGAGCCAGTCGTCGTCGCACATGGTTGTTGTTGACGCAGAATCAATATCAACGTACCTGAAGGGGTAGTAGTCGAAGCAGATGAACTCCGGAGAGTTATCCAGGGGAACAGGAATATTAAAACCATCCGGCGGAGCCTGGTACATCGCTTCGCAGAAGGCTCTGACGGATATCGCCTGCCTGGCCATCGTTCCATAGTCACAGCCGGGGAATCCGGTATACTCGCCCGCCTGGATAGTATGCAGAAGTGAGAAGTTGATGGTGGTGGGGATGGAGTTGGTCAAGTTGTTCTCCGCCAGGTGCTTCTGCCATGAGAAGATGCCCGCGGGTTCAACTTCCGATAGTGCCGGAACCGGGGGATTCGGGTCATTATCCCACTGCTGTGTGTACATATTGGGAATCCATTTGTCCCATATGGGTTCGGTGTTCAGCATGTTATGCCGCTGCCTTGCGGGAACCTCGTCGTAGATGTCGTAGAACCAGAGGGCGGGGTAGATTCTAGTATATTCCGAAAGCTGGGTAACAACTGTTCTGTTTATTGAATAATCCTCGCCTTCGTGCATCTCCTGCGCGGTGGCCCAGTTGTGTGGTTCATACCATTCCGTATGGTCATCGTTACAACTTGTTTGTCCGAAACAGCTGGAGGAGGTAAGGGCGTAATCTGTCCACCTGAACCAGTACGAAGTTACTGGATTCCAGTTGCTGTAGTACTGGACGATCTCTTTAGGCGCCAGCACCAGGAGCATGCCGGCATCGCCGCAGAGACCCATGAAATCCTTATTCTCAGGTAGTCCAGCCTCACCTTCCACCTCCACACCGTCGAAATGGAGCCAGGAGAGTTCGCATAGGAATGGAAGCTTGAGGTCAGAAAACGAAGAATAGATACCGCTTGCTCTCATTCCGATTATGGGAATGGAGTTATCGGGAGGCGTTTCCGCCGAAAGAAACGCGGATAATGCAAGCAGTATTACGGGCAGTATTATTATTCGAGGGGGGGGGGTATTTCGACATAATCATGTATCCTCTCTGTTTTTTATGCGTAACGG
>JAIORS010000030.1 GCA_021108005.1 Candidatus Aegiribacteria sp. | reverse complement strand
TAATATATAAATTTTTATTAATAATATGATAATAATGCCCGGATGCAAGACCTGACCCCACTAGTGTACGCGGGTTACCACCCTTGATATGTCCTTGAACACGATAAGAAGAAATATCATCAGTATCAGTATCATGCCGGTCTGCTGGATTATCTGAACGGTCTTCTTTGAAATGGGTTTTTCCATTACGCCTTCGATAGTCAACATAACCGCGTGTCCACCATCAAGGACAGGAATGGGAAGCAGATTGAATATCATTATCGCAAGGGATATGCTTGCTATTGTATACAGATAATTGGGTAATCCCGATCGGGCCTGCTGCCCCAGAGTTTCAGCCACATAGATGGGGCCACCGGAACTCTCGGCCAGCTCGGCTGGTCTTTTGAACAATTTGAACAGTGTGGTACAGACATAGACAGTGCCTTCACCGGCTGATCTCACTCCCTCCGTAATGGATTTGAAGAAGGGAAGCCTGATCCTCTCCGAAGGAAGCTTAACGGTGACGCCTGTCAGTGTTTTACCGTCGAATACTCCGGGAGTTACGTAAGCTGTATCCCGAACGGAGTCTCTGTAATATTCAATTGCATGTTCCTCAGTGGTACCTGTCACATGGGATTGGTAATCATGCCATATACGCACAGGCTCATCATCGATGGCCACTATACTGTCCCCTGCCCTTATACCGGATTCGTATGCGGGAAAACCGATCATGGCTTCACCTATGACCACTGGAATCAGGGGATGGAAAGGAAGGCTGTCAAGCGACAGCGAGTATTCCGTTTCAAGCCTTCCGTCCGATGTTTCTACCATTAATGTTCCACTGGTATTGGAATACATCCTGTCAAGCATTTCGTAGTAATCGGAAACGGGAAATCCGTTCACGGAAATAACGCTATCTCCTACGCTCAGCCCAAGTGAATTATTCGGATTGCCTACTACCGCAGGAGCTATATCCATATCCCAGCCTACGATGCCGAATATGGTGATTAGTATCAGAGCGGTGAGTACCAGGTTCGCGAAGGGACCGGCCAGCGCCACAAGCACCCGTTTGAACCATGATACTTCTTCCACCGGTTCGCCCGTGGTGCCAAGGTTCACCTTGCAGTATCCTCCAAGTGGTATCAGTCCGATACAGTATTCGGTTCTACCTAATTTCCTTTTGAAAATATGGGGAGGAAAACCTATTGAAAATCGAGGAACATCCATACCAACTGCCTTGGCCATGAGCAGATGTCCCATCTCGTGGAATAACACTATTACACCGAGCCCGAAGACTATCGCCATAATACTCAGCATAATCTTTTCACAATCCTCTCCGCGTCAAGGCGCGCTTCCCTGTCTGCTGCCATAACCGTTTCAACGTCACTTACTTCAAAAACATCATGTCCGGCAAGTACTTCCTCAATAACCACGGCAATATCTCCAAATCTTATCTTCCGCTCAAGGAAGGCCTCAACAGCTACTTCATCAGCCGCGTTAGCGGCCGCAGGCCAGGTCTTTCCATCAAGCCCGGCCCGCATAACGATATCGAAGGCAGGATACCTTCTCCTGTCAAGTTCACTGAACTCAAGGCTGCCCCAGGAAAGGGGTTCGTCATCTGATATGGCTTCAAGCTCACGGTCAGGGAACTGCAGGGCGTACTGTATGGGTATTTTCATATCCGGATTTCCCAGAAGAGCTTTCCAACAGCCATCTTCAAGTCTTACGAAAGAGTGGATTATGCTCTGAGGATGTACCACTACATCTACGGGTATACCGCCGAAAAGCCATCCGGCTTCGATGACTTCGAAGGCTTTATTCACCATGGTCGCGGAATCAACAGTTATCCTGGCTCCCATATCCCACGTTGGATGATCAAGGATTTCGTCTGGACCTGCATCGTGCAATCTATCAACAGGAATGCTCCTCGCGGATCCCCCGCTCGCGGTCAGCGTGATTCCCCTCACGGGACGCGGTTCCAGATGCAGGCATCTGAATATAGTACTATGCTCGCTGTCAACTGGAACTATTCCGCCGCTGGAGATGTAATCCCTGAGCAGTTCTCCACCAATTACGAGGCTCTCCTTGTTGGCCAGGGCCAGAGTTATACCCCTTTCGCTACAGATAAGGCTTGCCTGCAGTCCGGCGCTTCCCACGATAGCGTTGAGAACTATATCTGCTCCATCAACAGCTTTTTCGAGAATATCCTGTCCGGTTACAACACCTTCGGGGAATCCCCCGCGAGGAGATGCTATCGCGGTTACGGAAGGACGGTAGCGCTCCTTCTGTTTTAAAAGAAGGTCAAGGTTTCTGTTACACAGTATCGAATGCAATTCCAGCTCTGGTCTGGAGTGTACTATTTCAAGAGCCTGCGTTCCTATTGACCCTGTGCTTCCCAGAACCGCGACCTTTCGAATCATGTCAGAACTCCAGCATCGGAGAAAAGGAGAAGAAGAATCCATACAACTGGAACAACAGCCAGAATACTGTCGAACCTGTCAAGAAGTCCACCATGCCCCCTTAGGAGTGAACCGGTATCCTTCACACCCGCATCTCTCTTCATTGCCGACTCAAGCAGGTCTCCAGCGATTGCTGCCATACCTCCGGCTGCGCCTGTTATTACCATTGCGAATATAGAAAACCCGGCTCCCGCGGAACCTGCAAGAACGGATCCGCCGATTGCGCCTGCAATCCCGGCTGAAAAACCCTCCCAGGACTTGGCTGGGCTGATTAAGGGCGCCATTTTGTGCCGTCCAAAAGCGCTGCCCGCGAAGTATGCCAGCGAATCCCCAAGCCAGCAGATCAGAAGAGGTATGAAAAGAACCCATGATGACTCGAAGTCCAGCCTCAGCCTTGCAAGCAGGCCAAAGCCCAGAGCCAGCACAACGGACATCCCCGTGATTCCCGCTGTTTTCCTTCGCGCGTGCTCAACACCGTCGCTGAATATCCATACAATCGAAATGATGGCTCCGGGAACAAGAATGAGAGTAATTGACAGGATGGGCGCAAGAAGAGCGACAGCGACAGTTGATCCGGCAATCAGCGCTGCGTATACTGAATTCGTGATCGGACCGGAACCCGGTTTGATGAGGCTGATAGCTTCAGCAGCGCAGAGAGCAGAAATAAGTGAGAAAAAAACAGCTGTCAGGAAGGGGATATCAAGAAGCGCTATGAGCACAAAAAGGCCTATACCGGGAACTGCAACCGCGACTCTGCTCGCAAGGGATTGAAATAATTTCATCAGTCGGAATCTATATCGCCGAATCGTCTTCGTCTTGCTCTGTAAGCTTCGAAAGCCTCTTCAAGATGTCTCTTTCTGAAATCGGGCCAGAGGACATCGGTGAAGTACAGTTCGGAGTAAGCGGATTCCCAAAGAAGGAAATTCGACAGTCTTTGCTCCCCGCTTGTCCGGATAATGATATCAGGATCGGGTACATCCGGAAGGTACATGTGAGCCGAAATGGTTTCTTCGGTGACGGCTGAAGCTTTTACCAATCCCGTTTCAATGTCATCAGCGATCTGTTTCATCGCGTCGGTGATCTCAGCCCTGCCTCCGTAGCTGAGGGCGAGTATAAGATTGAGCCCGTCGTTGTTCCTTGTTCTGTCCATCGCGCTCCGTAGTACATCAAGCGGTCCTGAAGGCAGATCATCAAGCCTTCCGGTAGCTCTGATTCTGACCCTGTTCCCGTCAAGGTTTTCAATATTGCGCTTGATGAAACTTTTAAGAAGTGCCATTATAAAGCTTACTTCTGCCCTGGGTCTTTTCCAGTTCTCTGTGGAGAACGCGTAAAGGGTCAGGTATTTCACTCCCGTTTCACCACAGAATTCAACGGCTTCATGAATGGATTTTTCTGCCGCTTTGTGACCTTCTATCCTTTTCAGGCTGTGGGATCTTGCCCAGCGGCCGTTGCCGTCCATTATGATTCCCACATGGGTTAGAAGGCTGTCAGCGATCAAGATTGTCAAACCTCGAGTATTTCAGCTTCTTTAGTCTCAAGATATTTGTCGATTTCTGCAATAGCCTTATCTGCGGAATCCTGAATATCGCTGAGGGTTTTGTACTCTTCATCCTCGGTGATGTCACTGGCTTTATTGGCCTTATGCAGTTCGTCATTGCCACTTCTTCTGATATTTCTTATCGCGGTTCTACCGGATTCCGCAAGCTTCTTAACATGGCGGCTCAGTTCCTTTCTGCGCTCGTCTGACAGCTTTGGAACAGGTATCCTGATAACGGGTCCGTCCGCGGAAGGAATGAGGCCCAGATCCGATTTCTGGATAGCGCGAACGATATCATCCGATGTTGATGGGTCAAACGGTTGTATGACGATCAGGCGGGGTTCCGGCGCAGATATACCTGCAACCTGTTTAATGGGATGCTGGCCTCCCCAGCACTCGACCCGGATATTATCAAGCAGAGCGGGACTTGCCTTTCCGGTTCTTATTACAGCCATTTCTCTTGTGGTGGTTTCAACCGCCTTTTTCATTCTGCTCTTCTGATCCTTCAGAATCTGATCAATCATTGCTAATTCCCCCTATCAGGCTTCCCGTTGACGGTTCTTTGAATACCCTGATGATATTCTCCGGATTCCATATATCAAAAACACTAACAGGAAGTCCGGCATCCCTGCAAATGGCAATTGCCGCGGCATCCATCACTTTCAGGTCAAGCCTGAGCACATCCTCGTATGACAGCGTATTAAATCGTTTTGCGTCAGGATTTTGCGCAGGATCGGAATCGTACACTCCATCGACTTTCGTACCTTTGAGCAGCCTTGAACATCTTGTCTGAACAGCCCTCAGTGCCGCGGCTGTATCAGTGGTAAGACATGGGTTGCCCGTGCCGCCCGAGTATATGACTACATAACCGCGATTGAGGAATACTTCAGCTTTCTCCGGTGTGAATGTCTCAAAAATGCCTTCAACAGGTATAGAGGAAAGCACGATGGCTTTGCCACCGTGCTTCCTTAACGCGTCTCTCAGTGCCAGACCGTTTATAAGTGTCGCCAGCATTCCCATCTGATCGCCGGTGATCCGGTCAGTTGATCGAAGGTCTCTTCCGCGAATGAAGTTTCCTCCACCCGTAACAACACCTACACTGCAGCCTGCGTATACCAGATTCAGAATGGCTCTGGCAATTTTTCCCGTGAATTCCGGATCAATTCCGTGACCGGCTTCGCCTGCAAGTATCTCTCCGCTGAGTTTGAGAAGTATCCGCTCGCTGGCCGCCGGGTCGTCCTCGTTCATCAGTTACCTATTGAAAACCTTGCGAATCTTCTAATCACAATGTTTTCCCGAAGCTTTCCTATCAGGTCTGTAAGCGCATCCTTTACCGTTCCCAGTTCAGGGTCATCGGACCATTCCTGGTCGAGCAGACACGTTTCCAGATAGAATTTCTCCATCCTGCCGTCTACTATTTTTTCAATAATCTCAGCCGGTTTGCCGGAATCTTCAAGTTGCGCGATGAGTACTTTTTTCTCAGCTTCTACGGCTTCTTCCGGAAGATCCTCCCGGGATACAACAACAGGGGGATAAGCGGCTATATGCATCGCTATCTGTTTTGCGAATTTTCTGAAATCCTCTGTCATCGCGACAAAATCCGTTTCGCAGTTAATCTCAACCATAACACCAAGTTTTCCGGGGGGGTGAATATAGGATACTATTAGACCTTCGTCCGCATCCCTTGATGCTTTTTTGGATGCTACTTTTATGCCCTTCTCCCTGAGAATTGTGATGGCCTTCTGCATATCGCCGTCACTCTCATCAAGTGCGTTCTTGCAATCAAGCATACCCGCACCGGTAGCCTTTCTGAGCTGCTTGAGATCACCAAGATTAACACTCATTATTCACCTGATTCCTTTCCCTCTTCGGAAGTGCTTACGTTCTCAGTAGAATCATCCGAAGCGGCCTTTTCAGTGGTCTTCACTGCTTTAATTGCTTCAGTTGTTTTCTTTTCAGGAGCTTTTTTCACTGCAGTTTTTTTCGTTGTTTTTGCGGTAGTTTTTTTCGTTGTTTTCGCAGCAGTCTTTTTCGCGGGTTTCTTTGAAGCTTCTTTCTTCTCGGTCTTCACTTCGGCTACATCTTTATCAGATTCCTTTGAGACAGTTTTCTCAGGGGCTTTACTCGTGGTTTTTTTCCTGGCGGGTTTTTTGATTTCCGGCTTCTTCTTATCATCTTTTTCAGCCGGAGCCTTCTCGCTTACATCCTCTGTTATCTCTTCGGATATCTTTTCGGAAGCAACGGCATCTGATTCATCGGAACCAGCGCCTTCAGCGCTCAGAAGAGCAAAATCGGCAAGGGTTCCAACTATCATCGATATTGATTTAATAGCATCATCGTTGCCGGGGATCGGATAATCGACTTCAGTAGGATCGCAATTCGTATCAACAATGCCTATGCACGGTATTTTGAGCTTTTTTGCTTCTCTGACCGCGATCTGTTCTTTCTTGATATCAACGACAATAACAACTCCGGGTAGTTTCTTCATGTTGCGGATACCCGTGAGATCCTTCTCAAGTTTTTCTCTTTTTCTCTTTTTTCTGAGAATCTCCTTTTTCGTAAGGCTTACCGGGTAACCCTCTTTCTCCGCTTTTTCGAGATCATTCAGTGTCTCGATACCCTTTGAGATGGTGCCGAAATTCGTTAGCATTCCACCCATCCAGCGCTCGGTAACGTAATACTGTCCGCATCTTAAAGCATGTTCCTTCAGACATTCTCTGCCCTGCTTCTTCGTGGCTACGAACAGAACACTTTTACCTGAAGCTACAGTTTTGGATACCAGATTAGCTGCATCTTCAAGCAGTGCCCGAGATTTTTTGAGGTCGATGATATGTATACCGTTACGAGCCATAAAGATATAATTCTTCATCTTTGGGTTCCATCGACTCTTCTGATGGCCGAAATGTATCCCGGCTTCGAGCATTTCTTTCATGGAAGGTATTTTCATTGATTTTTCCTTTCGGTTATCCTCCGGCCAGCTTGATCGAACCAATCTTCATTCCGATGAAGACACCGAGGTTATCACCACCGACCGTGTGTTATGTCACAAAAAATCTGCGTGAATCCGATTATCAGGATTCAATATCCGCGCAAATTGCTGTCACTTTATCTCTTGGAGAACTGGAATCTCTTTCTTGCCTTGGGCTGACCGTACTTCTTTCTCTCAACGATTCTCGGATCACGCCTGAGCATACCTTCAGTCTTCAGTGCAGGCCTGAAGTCAGGATTTGCTTCTACCAGAGCCCTTGCTATTCCGAGTCTGATTGCTCCGGCCTGTCCTGATATGCCTCCACCGCGAACGTTGACTATTACATCGTAGTCCCTTGAGACTCCAACGACCTCAAGCGGTTCAAAGGCATGCTGTTCCTGCCAGAGATGACAGAAATACTCTCCGGGATCCCTATGATTAATCTTAATAAGACCTTTTCCGGGTCTCAGATAACACCTCGCCGTAGCACTTTTTCGTCTTCCAACTCCTATAAGCTGCTTCATTTCACCACCCTTGACCGCTAGATTTCCAGAACCTGAGGGTTCTGTGCCGCATGAGAATGTTCGCTTCCCGCGAATATTTTCAGTTTTTTGATCTGTTTTCTGGCAATTCTGTTTCTGGGCATCATTCCCTTAACAGCTTTTCTCAGTATTCTATCAGGATGCTTTTCCAGCATCTCCTTCAAGCTTGTTGTTTTCCTTCCACCGGGGTATCCGGTATGTCGTCCATACTCCTTCTGATCGAGTTTTCTACCGGTGAAGTTCATTTTCTCAACATTCGTTACAACAATAAAATCACCGGTATCAATATGAGGTGTATATACCGGCTTGTTCTTGCCCTGAAGAATCATGGCAATTCTGGATGCCAATCTTCCCGGAGAATATCCGGTAGCGTCTACGTGCCACCATTTTCTTTCTATTTCTCCGGTTTTGGCTGTATAAGTCTTCACTTTTCTAAAACCTCCGCATGAAACATGATATATTATTCCAGCAATCCGTGAGATGGATATGCATGAAATACAACAATTTAAAAAATCAGCGAGAAATAATTCGCAAGCTGCATTTACCCCCTTCTTCTCGCATTCGATAAGTTCCGCAACGCTGTAGGAAATCATCGATCATGAGAATACTGAAGGGAACCGCTAAACTGTTAGAATTTCAAGAGAAAGTCAAGGTCTGAAGCGTTGCTGATCTTCGAGTATTCTTGTAACCTCATCAAGCAGTTCTCGTCTTCTGGCCGAATTGTACGTGACTGCTGCCCGTGAACCACCGTAAATATTTCCTCCGTAGAAAGATAGACTCAGCCATCCCAGCAATACTGAAGTAGTGGTGTTACTCTCCTGCAGAGATTCGTAGAACAGCCAGACCATCGCCCCATTTACACCAAATGCGATAATACCATCGGTATAATGACCACAGATAGCCTGACCGGAGCCTGGAAGCAGAGCACTTGATATTCCGCACCATAACGGGCTGCGATGTGAAAGACCATTTCCTTCAGCAACCTGCGCGGCAAGATTTTCGGAAATTTCGCAGAAGGGACCTCCGGCTGCTGAAATGCTTCTGAGCCCCTCGGCGGAAGCATCCCAATTTCCCATCTGCGCATCCATCAGGCACGACATTATCCCTGCTCTCCCCATCAGATCAATATCTTCCGAAGTAACCGCGGCATTCAAATAAAGTTCTCGCGCAGCGGTATAATTACCCGATTCCTCAAGAACCGATCCCGCGCCCATCATCGCTCCGGCTCTCAATTCAGCGTCAGTTAGATTTCTTCTAAGGTATCCGTAGAGGAGAAGAGCGTCTTCCCGGCGCCCCAGCTCCTGCCAGCACCTGGCAAGCCGGAGGGCGGCAAGGGGACATGACAGTGTATCTTCATCATGACTGTAAATAATTCTCAGATACTCGCTGGAGGCCATCCCGTATTCACCAAGCTCGTACAGATAATCGGCAAAGCTTTCTTCAATGCCATGGTTCGGAAATACTGTCAGAAGGGCAGCAAGAAACGTCCCCAGCATGTCACATCCTTTCCTGGTTCCACAGGATCAATCAGTTCATGCCTTTCAGTCATCGTGTAATCTCCATAACTGAAAGCTGCCGAATTGCACCTGGTCCACCTTTCCAGCGCCATCATAACGCCGAATACAGGCCCCCTTGTTCCTATAGCCTCCTGACCATAATGCGAACAACTGGGGGAATATACACACCTCCTGCCAAGGAGATCCCGAAATACTCCTCTGTATTGAACGAACAGAATATCCAGAAATCCGCTATTACCTTCCGGATCAACCGTGTCTCCTGATTCGACTGTGGGTGTGCAAACATCATCTTCCTGCGCCGGCACTGGTAGAAGGAAGATCAAAAGACACGCGACTGCGATTCTCATCGAAATTCCTCTTCGCAGATACCGGCAAGGTTGTCATGAGAACAGGCTTTTACGCCTCCGCTTCTGAAAATGGCCAGCACATCATCATTCCAATTCGCGGGAACGATCCACAGGTCAATACCCAGACTCCGGGCCGCGGCCGATTTTCCAACAAGTGACAGAGCTCTTTTTTCGGGCGGTATCCTTCTCGAAAAGGACTGTGGTATAACTCCAATATCGTTCCTGTAAAAAGGAACAAGCATGTAAACGCCGGGCCACGGCATCAGTCTTAAAGAACGGCTGAACCCCCTTCCGCGTAAGATTTCCCAGGTATAGCCGTAAATATTTCTGGCCTTCCTCGGAAACATCTTTGAGCCCAGCAGGAAAGAGAATTCAGCGTGCTCGGGCACCTCAGCATGCAGAACATCGGCCATTTCATCCGGGAGATACAAAGGAAATTCAGTTTCTGTTCCGGTAATTCTTCTGCCAAGTTCAGTCCAGAAGTAACGATACCATCTATTCCTCAATCTGACTGTTCCTCCGGATTCCTTTGAACCTCGTTGATGACCCTGCAGATCAGGTCATACTGAAAACCTCTCCTCTGCAGATAACTCATAGCCCTGCGCAGAGCCTTCTCATTTTCAAGATGCCCGTATTTCTCACCTACTGTTTTAACGAGAATCCCGTAGAGATCATTTTCTTCACGTTCGGACAGTAATTCGTTCGTGATACTGTTGGAAATACCGCGCTTCTTCAGCTCCATTCTTATCCTGAAATCTCCCATAGGTGAATTGTGTGAATGGCTTCGGATGTAGATTGAAGCGTACCGCCTGTCATCCACCAGGCCGTTACGTTCAGCCCATTTCAGTGTATCGCTGGCTACTTCTTCAAGATATTTCCTTTTAACGAGATAGGATCTGAGCTGATGCATGGTGTGCTCGGATCTGGAAAGAAATCTCTCCGTATCGCTGCGGGCTGCCGGCGGTTGCTCCCGAAGGGCGGTCTCCCTAATTACAGCGGGATCTACAATTGAGTCCGGATACAATTCCATAGCGGCGATACACTTCTCCGGAAGCAGCCATGTCCCTCCCGAAGTGACTACAAGTCGCCATCCTTTTCTGAAACTGACAATCTCCTCTACGAAAAGTTCTGCTATTCTTTCTCCTCCTGCTTCTCTTCAGAATCCCTGTCAGGCCCGGGTATATCAAGAACCTTTCTGAGATCGGCTTCAAGTGCGGCGGCGATTTCAGGGTTGTCCGCAAGGAACTGCCTGCTCTTCTCACGGCCCTGGCCCAGTTGAGTATCTCCCATGGAGTACCATGTACCCCTTCGCGAAATCAGTTCATTATCAAGACCAAGGTCGATAAGCTCACCTTCATAGGAAATACCGAATCCGTGAAGTATGTCACATTCAACTTTCCTGAAGGGCGGGGCAAGCTTGTTTTTAACAACTTTTATTCTTGTGCGGCTGCCTATTACCTCATCTCCACTCTTTATCGAGGCAATTCGCCTTACGTCCAGCCGAACGCTGCTGTAGAACTTCAGAGCTCTTCCTCCGGTGGTAGTCTCGGGGTTCCCGAACATTACACCGATCTTCATACGTATCTGGTTAATGAACACTACAGCGCAATTGGACTGGGAAACAACTCCTGTGAGTTTTCTGAGAGCCTGGGACATCAGGCGCGCCTGAAGACCAACGTGGCTGTCGCCCATTTCTCCCTCTATTTCAGCTCTGGGAACAAGGGCTGCGACGGAGTCTATCACTATTACATCAACCGCATTGCTTCTCACAAGCATTTCGGTTATCTCAAGTGCCTGTTCTCCGTTGGATGGCTGCGATACAAGAAGACTGTCGATATTCACGCCCAGATTCTTCGAATAGACGGGATCAAGAGCATGTTCAGCGTCAATAAATGCAACTTCCCCGCCTAATTTCTGAGCGCTCGCGATTATATGGAGCGCCAGCGTTGTCTTGCCTGATGCCTCAGCTCCATATATTTCTGTTACCCTCCCCCTGGGAATGCCTCCGATACCGAGGACGGCATCCAGTGAAATTGAACCGGTTGGGATGACGTCAACCATCATATGCGGGTTCTCGCCAAGCCTCATGACGGCTCCCTGCCCGAATTGCTTCTGAATCTGATGGAAGGCAGCTTTCAGCGCCTTTTCCTTATCAGCGGAACTGTTTTTCTTTCCAGTCATTGAGTCAACCTTTCAGATTAATGTAAATCGTATCTTTCAAGAAATGTGTATTCTGGACCGCCCGAGGTCAATCTGCTGTTTATAACAGCCGCTTCCGTAAATCTGCCCGTTATTTCACCCGGCGGATCAAGCTCCTTTATTTCCGAAGAACTCTTCTGCCTGGCAACGGTAAGATGTGGAATGAGCCTCTTTCCGCTATTTTTCCCCTTTTCATCCGGAATCCGGCCAAGCTTCTCTGCTATTTCGGAGACTTCCCCCGGGAAATCTCCCCCGAGCCAGAAGACCGAAGGTGAACCGCTTTTCCCGAATGTGCCGATGCTGCAGATGGAGAATTTCAGGGGACCGGGATGCCATGAGGATAGAATTTCATGAATCCTTTCAATCCCGGATTCAGGAATATCTCCAAAAAAACGTAGCGTAAGATGCATTCGGTCTCCCCTGACCCATTTAAGAGATGAGTAGCGAGACATCAGCGGCTTCTGCCAGTCAGTTATCCCTTTGATAACCTTCTGAGGCAGTTCCAGTGCTGCGAATATCCTCACTTCACCTCTTTCTCAATAAATGTATACAGCTTTGCAAGAAGATAGTCAGCCGCCTTCCTCCTGACCACGTCACGTTTTCCAGCAAATCTTTTCATTTCGGCGAAAACTGACTTCCCGCCGCATACAGCTATCCAAACTGTGCCCACAGGCTTTTCGGCCGTGCCGCCATCGGGCCCCGCTATTCCTGATATGGAAACCGAGAAATCAGTTCCTATCAGTTTCCTTACGCCGGCGGCCATGGCCAGTACAGTTTCTTCACTGACAGCGCCATCTTCTTCTATTACGGAGAAGGGAACATTAAGGATATCTGTCTTTACAGCGTTTGAATAGGCTATTACACCACCTTTGAACCACCGGGAAGATCCGGGAACGGAAGTCAGCATCATTCCAACCAATCCGCCTGTGCAGGATTCAGCTGTTGAAAGGGTTTTCCCCGCCTTCAGCATGGCGCTTCCTATCCGCTTCACAAGTTCAATGTTGCAAAATTCCACTGATAGAATTTCCAGCGATAATAATAAGAGCAGCGATGATACCTGCGGCTACATCGTCGAGCAGGATCCCTGTGGCTGATTTCATTCTGTCGAAAACTGATACGGGCCAGGGCTTAAAAATGTCGAAAACTCTAAAAAGCGCGAAAGCGACGGCAACACCTGCAATTCCCCAATCTGATGGAACCGCCATACATGATATCCAGCATCCGGCGAACTCATCAATAACAACTCTCGATGGATCCCCTCCCCATCTTTTTCTGCCGGCATAGCTTCCCCAGTAACCAAGCACCAGAAAAAACGCACAAAGCGCCCATGGGAGAAGCCCGCCAGGCTGAAGCACAATGTACAATCCAGCGGAAACCAAGCTGCCAGCGGTTCCGGGAGCAACAGGGGCGTAACCAGCTCCAAAAACCGTAGCTACAACAATACCGGCTGACGGTGTACGAATCTTCACTGAACCAGTCTTTTCAGTATCGACCTGTTACGCCAGAAATAGTCCACGCCCGATATAAGGGACAGGAGCACTGCAACGAGCAGAAGAATATCGGCGGAAAACAGAAGAAGATCCATCCGGGAGGAAATATCCATGCCGCTGATGCTAAGGAAACCAATCCTTCCGGTACTGTCATGATAGAGCACGGAGAAGAGCAGATAGCAGATCATGGAAAGCATCTGGGCTGATGTTTTGTATTTCCCCATTCTGGACGGGAGAATAAGCACTCCGGCATAGGCAGCGATGGATCTGAGCCCTGTAACAAGAAGTTCCCTTCCTATTACCAGGTATAAAGCCCAGCCGGGAACAAGGTCTATCTGGTTAAGGCCTATCAGAGCCAGGGCTATCAGCAGTTTGTCCGCAAGCGGGTCAAGGAATTTGCCAAGGTTGGTGATCCATCCGTATTTTCTTGCGAGATATCCGTCGTAAAGGTCTGTAAGTGAGGCTACAGCAAAAACTACGAGTGCGGCTATCCTGGATCCCTGCCTGTTGTCAATAAGAAGAACCATAAGAAGAGGGCTTAACAGTATTCTGATAATGGATAAACGATTAGGCCAGTTCAACTGCACCTGTTCAGACTTTCTGTCTTCCCTGGAAAGCCTGGCTCAGTGTCAGGGAATCGGCAAACTCAATTGACGCACCAGGAGGAAGCCCCCTGGCAAGCCTTGTTACCGCAGCCCGGCTTTTATCCAGGATTCTTGCTATGTACGAAGATGTGGCTTCTCCATCAGCTGTTGAGTCAAGAGCAAGAATAACCTCATCAACCTCGAATCTGTCGATCATCTTTCTTAGTTTGTCAATTCCAAGTTCATTTGGACCCATACCTTCAAGCGGCGCGAGAAACCCGTGAAGCACAAAGTATTTACCCCTGAAAAGCCCTGCATCCTCAATTGCTCTCATGTCAGCGGGATTATGAACGATACAGATCGAATCAAGACGTGAACTGCTGGAACAAATATCACATACGTCTTTCTCGGTAATATTCCTGCATACCGAGCACTCGCCTACATTCTGCCATACGTGCTGGAGTGCTTCGGAAAGGTCCCTGGCAAGTTCTCTATTATCAACAATATTGAAAGCCAGCCTCATTGCTGTTTTCCTGCCGATACCTGGAAGCCTTTGAAGCTGTTCTGTGAGCCTGTCAAAGAGGGCTGAACTCAAATCAGACCCCCCATTCCGGGTATTCCAAGAGCATCCATTCTTTCTTTCGAGAGTTTTTTGCTCTCGTTCACCGCGTTCTTCACCGCCACAAGGATAAGATCCTCCAATATCTCTGCATCGTCAGGATCAATGGTTTCCGAAGATATCGTCAGCCCAATCAATTCACCCTGTCCTGTAACTACTGCTTTAACAAGACCGTCAGCGGCTGTTCCCTCAACTCTTTCATCGGCAAGTTCTTCCTGGGCTTTCAGCATTCCGGCCTGCATTCTTTGCGCCTGTGCCATCATATTCTTCAGTTGCTTCTGATTCATTTATCCTCCCGAATAGTCTCCGTTGGTCAGACGGCATCAAAGAGTCCCAGAACCTCCTGGGATGTTTTTTTCTCTTTCTCTTCATCGATTTCATCATCTGCGGTGTTTTCCTGTTTCAGATCCTGATCTTCTTCTGCATCCGCAGTGTATTCATCTGCTTCTTCTTTTGCGGCAATCTCTTCCTTCGGTAGATTCCTTTCTGCCGGGGCAGACTCTGCCTCAGTGGCTGAAATTTCTTCATCCGGTAAAATTTCGCGCTCCGTTTTCTCTCGTTTCTCAATAACTCTTTCTGCTACCGGGGGCAGGTTACTTATAGAAAACACTCTGGACAGTTTCGATGCTGTCATTATGGCCGTTTCCAGTGTTACACGTGGAAGGCTGCTTCTTCTTACTTCAATGGCAGCACCGCTGAGTATTCTAAGAATATTCAGAACCGCCACATCCGGAAGTCCTTCCGACAGTTCCAGAAGCAGTCGTTTTTCTGATTCCGGAACATCGCTGAGGCTGTTCGAAGCACCTGTAACAGCGAGCAGGAGATTACGCATGAAAACAATAAGGGCGTCAAGAAGTTCATCTACACTGTATCCTTCTGCAAGAGAACTGGACACATGATCAATAGCTTCCGAAGTATTCCCTGACAGCATGCCTGACGCGATATCGGCAAGAAGGTCTGTTTCCACCATACCAAGAAGATTTGCGACTTCTTCACCCTTTATATCGTTTCCGGAGAAGCTGACAAGCTGATCCATCAGCGAAAGCGCATCCCGCATGCTTCCCCCGCTTGCCCTGCACACCATACTCAGGGCTGTGCTGTCAAGAGTGATTCCTTCGGTTAAAGCTTCCCTTTTCAGATACTCCGACATATCGGATACAGGAATGTGCCTGAAATCGAACCTCTGGCATCTACTTAAAATCGTATCGGGAAGCTTCCTTGGTTGGGTTGTCGCGAAAATAAAGATGACCGATTCCGGTGGTTCCTCAAGAATTTTCAGAAGAGCATTGAATGCCTCGTTGGTAAGCATATGAACTTCATCGATTATGTAAATCTTGTATCTTGCCGAAACGGTGGCGTAACGAGCTTTTTCCCGAAGATCTCTTATCTGATCGATTCCCCTGTTGCTTGCTCCGTCTATTTCCCTGACATCCATATGATTACCAGCGGTGATATTCCTGCAGGAATCGCATTTCTGGCAGGGTTTTGAAGTGGGACCGTTTTCACAGTTGATAGCCTTCGCGAAAATTCTGGCGGTCGTAGTTTTTCCTACACCCCTGGGCCCGGTCATGAGATAGGCATGACCTATCCTTTTCGAATCGATTGCGTTTTTTAGTGTAATGGTAACATGATCCTGTGACATGACCTCATCAAATGTCTGAGGACGCCATTTCCGCGCAAAAACCAGATAATTCAAAAATGCCTCCGTTTCGAATAGTACCGGCTGTACATTTCTGTTGGACATGCCTCGCGAGAAGCATAATGCAGCCAGCTCAGATCAGGTTAACCTGTATCGCCCGACAGGCACCGTTTACCGCTGCTACCTTCCGGTTCTGACGGAGTTCACGGGCTGACGCCGCACAGGTCCTGGTCATCAACACCACTTACAGAAATACTGACTCGCTGCGCAATGCCGCACAGATATTTCGGCCCCGCTATAGCGGATTGCGGGTACAGGGCACCGCTAGCTCCCCGCCTAGCACAGCCGGCGGGTTGAATATACTTATGCATTGTAAACTAGAGAAGAGGGTTATTATGGATATCTCAGTCCAGGGGCATCACGGTTTCAACTGTGAACAAGGAATCCACCTGGATATTTTCATTCGTATCCTTACTCCTGTAACAGAAAATGAGAAAAGCAAAGACTACTGCAATTACGGCGGCAGAAAAGCAGATTATCAATTTCCTGCCTGGCAGGTTAATCCCGGGGGAATCGATGCATAACCTGACCGCTGCAGCGGATCCACCCTTTTTTCGGAATCTTATCCGTGTTTCTTTCACCATCTCGGACAGACAAAAGGTGAGAGGTTTTTTGCAGCGCGCGGAGTAACTCAGAGCCGCTGTGGATCCAATGAGTTTCCTCAGGCCGTGAGTTACAATAATTACCGACTGGCCCGGTTTCAGTTTGAAGTACTTTATTCCCTGCGAAGAAAGGTCTACTATATTTTCAAATCCCCCTCCACCCGAATCCGTACCCGACATGAACGCACGGCAGCTTCCTGTACTGTAAACCCATACTTCATCTCCAAGAACGGCTGCGGCAGCCAGTGAACAGGAATCTCGATCCTCTTCCGAAGCTGCGGCGCTGATCTCATCAATTGCATCCTTCAATACATCATTGACGCCGTAAGCAACGCCTTCCGCAAATGCATCTCTTAGAACAGCAACTGCGTTCCCAGCACATCCTGAATCGTGCAGCCTATTCTCCGCAACGACAGCAACGCTGGCAATGGCTGTTGAACCCTGGAACCCGTCCGCATACGATTCCATTCTTGACAACAACCGGCCAGGTTGATTCACCCAGGAGATTTCTATCCGTTTTCCGGCCTGCAAGATTTACCGGGTTCCGCTCAGAAACAAGTAAATCATCGGATATATTCCTGTTTCAGATAATTCTGCATGGTATAATTCCACATGATATGAGTGGTGGAGATGAGCGGGATCGAACCGCCGACCTCTGCCTTGCGAAGGCAGCGCTC
>JAIORS010000029.1 GCA_021108005.1 Candidatus Aegiribacteria sp. | reverse complement strand
GAACTTAGGTTTATTTTCCTGGATCATTTCTCCGTGTTCCATCAGGTGGCGGAGATTGAACGCTCCCTGTTCGTAGACCTTCGTGTCGTACAGGTCAACTGATGGGTCAAGGTCGACTTCCGGTTTGACAACCCTGAGAAAACTTAGAGGATTCTCCTTAACGATTGTACGGGCTTCGTCTGAATCCAGAACGTCGTAAGGCGGAGAAGCGATTTTATCGGCAAGTTCCTTTGCGGGTCGAAGTCCTTTGAACGGTCTTACAGTTACCATAGCAGCCTCCAGCAGTATATCTGCATATGAGAAATTTTCTTCATTAAACTGCGAACAAAACTTACTTCGGAATCTACTTCCGGGGTACATCCTTAGCAATACCACAGAGTGTTCTTGACATCTTATTAGCTGATAGGATATTATTAAATGTATGAGTAAACGAAGAAATTCCTTATATGATTCTGACTTCTGCCGTATCTAAGCGGTGACGGTAATAACTTGTGAAAGGCATGAAAATGGACAGAGCAAAAACGGAGAAGCAGTACGAATCCCTCAGCCCCTTTGAATTGAAAGACAAGCTTATATCCATGTCTCAGAGTCCACAGATAAAGATGATGCTCAATGCCGGAAGAGGCAACCCGAACTGGGTTGCTGTACAGCCAAGGGAAGCCTATTTCCTGTTCGGGTCTTTTGCGTTGCAGGAGGCACACAGGGTATTGAGCCGCCCCGGGCTGGCCGGAGCGCCGGACTCAAAAGGAATAGCAAACCGTTTCCTTGAATTCTGCGGTATCCATGCCGAAAGGAATGGAGCGGAATTTCTCAGGGATGCATTCGGCTATGTCACCGGAAAGCTGGATCTTGACGGCGATTCCTTTGTAGGGGAGATGGTTGATGCTCTTCTTGGTGATCACTATCCTACTCCGGACAGGGTACTTATGAATACGCAGGAGGTAGTAAGGGCCTACTTGAATAACACAATGTGCGATGACGATCCGCCAGAGGGAACGATGGATCTTTTCGTTACCGAGGGCGGGACCGCCGCAATGACCTATGTTTTCAATACACTAAAGGAAAACGGTCTTATTCACCCCGGAGATAAAATAGCTATTGGAACCCCGATTTTTACTCCATACATTGAAATACCGGTACTAAACGATTATCAGCTGGTTGAGATCGAAGTTCAGCAGGACGAAAACGATAACTGGCAGTATCCTGATGAAGAACTGGATAAACTCGCTGATCCTTCCATAAAGGCCTTCTTCATTGTGAATCCATCGAATCCTGCTTCGGTCAGTATGGCGGACAGAAGTCTTGTGAAGCTGGCGGAACTGGTTAAGACTAAACGGAAGGATCTTATACTTCTGACAGACGATGTCTACGCGACCTTTGTGAACGGTTTCAAATCACTGGTGGCGATAGCTCCGAGAAATACGATTCTGGTCTATTCCTACTCCAAGTATTTTGGAGCGACTGGCTGGAGGCTCGGAGTCATAGGTATCTACGAAGATAACATACTGGACGAGATGATAGCCGCCCTTCCGGAGAAGAAGAAAAACGAACTGAACGAAAGGTACAAAACCATCTCAACAGAACCATCGAAAATCAAACTGATTGACAGGCTCGTTGCCGATAGCCGCGCTGTTGCCCTGAACCATACTGCCGGCCTTTCAACGCCACAGCAGGTAATGATGGTGTTTTTCTCACTTCAGGAATTGTTGGACAGCGATAGCCGTCTATACCGAAAGGAAATGCAGGACCTTATTCATGAGAGGTACGAAACCCTTTACAATGCTCTGGGAACGAAGGGGCCGGAACTTCCATTTTACGCATGCTACTATACGACCATCGATATCAAGAAACTTGCCCGTGAGAGATTTGGGAAAGAATTCAGCAACTGGATGGAAAAAGCCCACGAACCTATTGACTTCGTCTGGAGACTGGCTGCGGAGAAAGGAATCGTACTGATGGACGGCGGCGGTTTTGACGCTCCTGAAATGTCGGTAAGGGTTTCTCTCGCCAACCTGTTCAAGGCTGATTACGCGGTAATAGGCAAAGGAATAAGTGATTTGCTGGATGAGTATAAAAAGGAATGGGAGAAAACCAGATGAATGCACTGGTTACATTCCTTCAGCATAATCCATCTCTGATAATTTTTGCGGCGCTGGCTGCCGGATATGCCCTTGGAAAGGTGAAATTCGGTACATTCTCTCTTGGTTCCACCACAAGTGTTCTGCTCGCAGCCATCGTAATAGGAGCGCTGGTACTTAAGAACAAGGAGTACGATCTAGGCCTTATCAAGACTATTTCGTTCGGGTTCTTCATCTTCGCCATCGGTTACAGAGTGGGCCCTGATTTTGTCAGCGGACTCAAACGCGGAGGGATGAAATACGTTCTTACAACGGTCTTCTTCTGCGTTATTGCGCTGGTTGCCGCGATACTGCTTGCAAAAGCTTTCGGGCTTAACGCTGGATACGGGGGCGGGATGCTTGGAGGAGCCCTTACTCAATCCTCCGTGATCGGTACAGCCGACGGAGCCATCCTTCATCTTGCCAATCAGGAAGTAACCTCCAACATGAACCTGAAATCGGATGTGGCAGTTGCTTATGCCGTTACATACATTTTCGGTACTGCCGGACTGATTGTACTGCTCAAAGTACTTGCGAAACTCTGGAAGTTCGATCTTCCCGCGGAAGCTAGAAAGGCGGAAGCGGAACTTGGTTCAGCGGAAGCGGGGGATACCGTTGAAGCTTTTCACTGGTCAAATCTTGTAATGCCGAGGGCATACAGCGTGGAAAACCAGGAAGCAATCGGCAGCACGATTGCAGAGATTCAATCGAAATTCCCTAATTATGTCGCGATAGACATGTTAAAAAGAGGGAACAGGATAATCAAAAAGATTGAAGATGATCTCCGGCTTGAAAAGGGAGATGTTGTTGTTCTCACAGGTTATCGAAGACTTATTTTTAAAGCATGCGATGTTATAGGCCCTGAAGTAGATGACAAGTACATAAGGGAAATGATTGGGGAAATCCTTGGAATCTGTCTGACAAACAAAAAGCTCGATGGTAAAACCTTCAATGAGATATTCAGCAGATATGGACAGGGATGCTTTATACATGGTATTTCACGTCAGGGACACGATCTTCCGCTTGGTCCCAATTTAAAACTGTACACAGGAGATGTCATGAGGGTTATCGGTAACAGGCCGGATGTTGAAAGACTTGTTAATGTCATCGGATATCCGGAGCGGGAATCGAGTATCACCGATCTGGTTACAGTAGGAATCGGCATTATAGCCGGTACTCTTGTCGGACTGCTGGCGATCAATATAGGAGGCGTTCCCGTGACCCTGGGAGTTGGAGGCGGGGTACTTGTCTCCGGGATATTCTTTGGCTGGCTGAGATCTACAAGGCCTACATGGGGGAGCATACCGGTGCCAACTCAGTGGATATTCACTAACCTGGGGCTTAACCTGTTCATAGCTTGCGTGGGTATTTCAGCCGGTCCGAGAGCTGTAGCGGCCCTGCAGCAGGCAGGAATAAACATTTTCTTTGCCGGAGCGTGTCTTACGATCATTCCCCATGTGCTTACATGGATTTTTGGCCTGTACGCCCTGAAGCTGAATCCTGTTCTTCTACTGGGGGCCATGACGGGGGCGGGAACATGTACTGCCGCATTGAATTCGGTTAAGGAGGATTCCAACAGCTCAATTTCTGTTATAGGGTATACTGTACCTTACGCCATAGGAAACGTACTTCTCACGGTCTGGGGAGCTCTGATAGTGAGCATCCTCTGACTAGGATAGGATAGCATCCGCTGGCATTTCAAAGCGTTGTATTCCCAGCAACTTTGATTGAAACAATACCGGTGCCTGTAATTCTATTGAATGATATGTTATCAATGTTCTTAGCTTTCATTTAAAAAAGGATATGAGAAAGATGAAGATGGAATCACGAATATCACATCGAGTAAAGGAAATTTCAAAGTCCGCGATACACGAAATGACCAGACTTTCATCGCAATATGACGATGTAGCTTTTCTCTCATGGGCCAAGCCGACATCCGATACTCCTGAGTTTATCAGAGAAGCCACAATCAAGGCAATCGGAGACGGACTGACGGGTGGTTACTCACCGAGCATGGGGTTGCCTGAACTGAGAAATGCAATCTGCCGGAAACTTGCAAAGGATAACGGTATCAATACCGATATATCCGAGATCATTGTGACAGTGGGCGCGATAGAAGGGCTTGCCGCTGCAGTTCTGGCTGTTGTCGACCCCGGAGACGAAGTAATTCTTCCTACACCTACGTATTCCACGCACGCCAGACATGTTCAGCTTGCATCGGCTAAACCGGTTTATGTGCCTGTAGTCGAAGAAGAAGGTTTTTCTCTGGATCCCGAAGCGGTTCGCAGTAAAATTACGGATAAAACAAAGGCAATTCTACTGTGCAGCCCTGCGAATCCCACAGGAGCAGTATTCTTAAAAAGCACACTTCTGGAATTGGGAGAAATCGCTCTTCAAAACAACCTGTTCATAATTACTGATGAGGCTTACGAATATTTTGTATACGATAATGCGGAGCACTTCGCTATCGGTTCCGTACCGGAGTTGAAAAAGAATGTGATAAGCTGCTTTACTTTTACGAAAACGTACGCGATGACAGGATGGCGTATAGGTTACCTTAATGCGGATAAAAGCATAATCCCTCAGATTCAGAAAGCACATATCCCTCTGGCTATTTGCGCACCTGTCGTTTCCCAATATGCCGCTATTGCTGCATTGAACGGCCCTCAGGATTGCGTGGAAACGTTCAGGAGTAAATATCTTTCAGCCAGAAACCTTATGTGCGATAGACTCGACGGTTTTCAAGAATTTTTCAGTTACCAGAGACCACAGGGCTCATATCTGATGTTTCCGAAGGTTCTTCACAGCTCTATAGATCAGGGTTCTTTGCATTTCGCGAAGGAGCTTTTAAGAGAGGCAAAAGTATCTGTAACTCCGGGTATCGCATTTGGCCCGACCGGAGAGAATCACATTCGAATGTCTTTTTGCGTGCCCGAAAATGTGATTGATAAGGCGTTTGACCGTATAGAAGAGTTCTTTAATAAGTAAGTAACATTACAGCCAGAAAGCCTGCCAGCTGGAAAGAAGGATTCATTGGAGAATAGTGATTTCTCAGTTCCAAAACATGCCGCTGCCCCTTCATCGGTTGATATTTCGATAACCGGTAAATGCAATCTCAAATGCAGATACTGTTTCTATTCTGATGAAATGGTTGCTCTGTCAGACCTGTCAACCGAGGAATGGAAGAGGATTGTAAGCAAGCTGGGAAAAGCTAAGGTGATGCGAGTTACACTTACCGGTGGTGAAGTATTCACAAGGCCTGACATTTTCGAACTCGTCGATTCAATCATCGAGAACAGGATGCGATACAGTATTCTCACAAACGGTACGCTAATTGACGAAAAAACCATAACCGCTTTCAGTGTTGGAAAAAGACGTCTCCGTCTCGACAGCATACAGGTATCGATAGATGGCTCATGTCCTGAAGTGCACAACCTGAGCCGCCCCGGGAGTTTCGGCAGGGCAACTCGCGGGCTAAAGCTACTTGTTAGAAACAGATTTCCAGCTACGGTACGGGTTACAATCAGCAAGCACAACATGGATGACCTTGAAGACATCGCAGAACTGCTGCTTGATGAAATCGGCCTGCCATCCTTTACGAATAACGAGGCTTCACCAATTGGCGCGGGGTGCACATATGAGGACGAAGTCGCTCTGGATCACGTGGATACTCTTCGAGTAGGGCTGATGCTTGAGAAACTTCAGAAAAAGTATCCCGGACGAATCACCGCCAACGCCGGGCCGCTAGCTAAATTGAGAATGTACAGGGAGATGGAGGATGCAAGACGTACAGGCCAGAGTATCAGCGGATGGAAAATGGGGTTCCTGTCATCCTGCGGAGGCGTGTTCAATAAATTCGGAATTCTGCACGATGGGTCGATAGTTCCATGTTCCATGCTGCACGATCTTACTATGGGTAACATGCTCGCCGATGACATGCTGGATGTCTGGAGGAACAGTCCGGTAATAAAAGAGGTCAGAGACAGGTATGTAGTACAGCTATCTGAGATATCCACGTGCACTGACTGCGAATGGGTGAAATACTGCAATGGTGGCTGCCCGGGCATTACCCAGCAGATACAGAAAACCCTCCTTGCGCCCAGCTGGAGAGGATGCTACAGGGCTTTCCTGAAAGCCAACGGAATCAGAAGCTTATACGATGTTGACGCACGTGAAGATAAGTAGATGTTGATTCATGTCCGCACTACGGTTCATTCCTTAAGATGACCACCCGTTCCCCGGCCATGCTGTCTCCGGAGAAGAGCACCACGAAGTACGTTCCCGGGGAGAGATCGGGAACATCCAGAGGGACCGTATGTATTCCAGCATCCATCTCACCATGCACAATGGTTGCCGCTTTCCTGCCGCTTAAGTCATAAATCTGCAGAAGTACGCTGCCTGACTCCGGCAAGCTGAAGGTCACGCTGCCTCTGGCTGGCATGGGATTGGAAGATACTCTCAGATTCAATTGGTCTTCAACTACTGAAGAGCCTTCTATTCCATTGTTTAGGAGTATTGATATCTCATATAGATGATCGAGTGATGTAATATCCATAAAAGCGGGGAAGTATATGAAGTAATCCCAACCATTCGCTTCCAGTACCAGCTCCAGATCACCGGTTGATGGATCGCAATCGAACCATTCGAAATAGAGCTGTCCGGACAGGTTCTGCATTATGACACCCATGTTCCACTCGAAATAATCGCGCCCGTTGAAGTTCATCATTATCCAGTTATCCTGATAATTCGAAAGGTCCACTCTTATCCAGTGAATACCGTACCGTTCAGGGGGAGAGTCTGCAGTCTGGTCCCCTGTGAAGGGAAGGCTTGTGACATCGTGACAGGGCAGGACCACGGGACCCGGAAGCCAGGTTGATGCCTCCGGATTGTACATGCCGCAGCCATCGAACCAATTGTCCGCCGTGAACCATCGCCATGCACCGTAGTCCATGAAGAACTCCTCGAAAGTTATCCCATGGTCGGTAAACATGCTCTCATGTGCTCCGAACATGTTGTTGCCTCCTTCGGATGCGCAGTATTCCCAGACACTGCGGACGGACTCGTAGCCCCATCTGTCCCACATCATCCATGCCCAGGGAAAACCACCGTGGCTGTAGGATCTGATGTCAAGCCATGGGGTTCTGAGGGCATTGTCACCGGAACTTATAATGCCAAGATAATCGTCCGCATCCGGGTAGACCATTTCGGTCATCCACACAGCGCAGTTCTCCATGAACCAGCCAGCTTCATTGTAATCGTAGGAAATCTGAATGGCGTGCTGGAACTCATGTGCCACAACGCAGTTTCTCTGATCCGCATCGGGGATGGAACTGTGTACAACGATATAACTTGCCGAACAGTCATGAGTTGAATCCGGCGGGTGGTATTCCCCGAAGCAAGAAGTATATCCCGTAACTTCGCCGGAAAGGCTTACAATGTAAATGTCGTAGAGGTCGTCTCCGCCGATACCGTTATCCGGTGGTGGTTGGAAAAACCCCATCTCATTACATTGTACCTGCCAGGAAGAATCCGCTGCAATGGCGATACTCAAGGCATAGGCGTAACTTACGGAATCGGAGCCTGAATCCGTCCAGTGGATCTTAAAATGACCTCCGGGAGAATTAAGGATCTGTTCGGATCCGCTGAGAACAGGCCTGTTGGCCGCATCGGTTTCACTTAACTCACCGGCCCCATGGGAATCAATTATCAGATTCTCCGGAGTCTTTCCCGCTGCTGTTCCTAGAGCCGCAAGGAGAATGGAAACAGCAATTGGACCTTTTTTCATCATGATAACCTCTCCGCAATTCGAATAGTATCTGTTAACGCAACGGGAAGGTTGATTTCAACCCATACCGCACTTTAATCCTTACACAACATTTTCATACTAAAAACGATACTACATTGAACCATTCCAGGTCAACAAAAGGAACATTGGATTATGAAGACTCTTCTGGAACCCGGCTGGAGAGGATGCTACAGGGCTTTCCTGAAAGCTAACGGAATCGGAAGCTTACGCGATGTTGACGCAAGGGAAGAGAAATGAAGGGAGCTTCTCAGTTATAGGCGCTTGCCTGAATAGTGTACATTTCGTGGTATTTGCCCTTTTTCGCCATGAGTTCTTCATGGGTTCCCTGTTCGACTATTCTGCCTTTGTGCATTACAGCGATTCTGTCAGCCATTCTTACCGTTGAGAATCTGTGTGATATCACCACAGAAGTTTTTCCACGGACGAGTTCTCTGAATTTTATGAACACATCCAGCTCTGATTTCGCGTCCAATGCGCTGGTTGGCTCATCGAGAATAACAATCGGAGAATTCCGTATGAAAGCTCTGGCAAGGGCTATCTTCTGCCATTCGCCTATGGAAAGTTCCTTGCCGCCCTTGAACCATCTGCCAAGCACCGTATTGTAACCGTCCGGCAAATTCGAGATGAGGTCATCGGTCCCCGCTGTAACTGCCGCCCTCCGGATGGCGGTTTCATCGTAAGTGTGCTGAATATCGCCCAGGCTGATGTTCTGCCCGGCTGTAAGGTGGTATCTGGCATAATCCTGGAAGGTCACACTGATGTTGTCTCGATGATCCTCAATTTTAAAATCTCTTATCGGTGTTCCGTCTACACTTATAAAGCCTGTGTCAGGGTCGTAAAGCCTGCAAAGAAGTTTAACAAGGGTTGTTTTCCCGGAGCCGTTCTCTCCGACCAGGGCGAGCATCTCCCCCTGCCTGATGTTAAGCGAGATGTCATCAAGCGCTTTGCTGCTGCCGGACGGATAACAGAAATTCACATGATTAAAGTCAATTCCCCTGCTGATTGGTGAGGGAAATGGCTTCGGTTCCGGAGGATTAACAACTGAAGGCTTGATATCAAGGAAATCGAAAAGATTGGAGAGAAATAAATTTCCCTCGTAAAGTCCGGCAAGGCTGCCAAGCATTCCCTTGAGATATCCGAGTCCCTTTTGAAAGGCCTGGAAATACATCACCATGCCGCCTATTGTGATGAAACTGCGGAATGCCTGCCATGCGATAAAAGCGAGTGACCCGTAAACCAGCACAGTTGCCACAGCCTGAGTGGCAAGGTCGGCTGCAGCTTTCCTTCTTGCTATACCGAGCATCTCTTCCCTGAGGATGGTTCTTAGATCCCGGTATCTTTTTCTGAAGTGTTCGCCCAGGCCGAACAGCCGAAGCTCCTTGGCATGCCCGACAGAAGTTATCAGCCAGTGCTTGTACCATGCCCTGCGTTCGGTTTCCGTTCTCTTTCTTTGCCACTTCCATGATATTTTCGAGAACTTCAGCTTCACGAACACTCCAGGCAGCGCGGCGGCAAGAAGGATAACGGCAACGATCCAGTGGAAAGACAGCAGCAGGCCGACCATGGCCAGCAAAGAAACACAGTTCTGGAACGTCTTTATAAGACCGTTGACAATGCTCGTTGGCCTGAAGGGAGCTTCGCTCTGTGCCCTGTGAAGAGTATCGTAGAAACGCGAATCCTCATAGTAAGCGAGGTCAATACCGATAGATTTTTCGTGTAGGACATCCTGCATGTAATCTGTAACGACCCTGGACTGGGTCTGCTCAACAATCCCGGCGATGGCTTTTACGGCAGACATCAGAAGCGCGACACCGCCCATGATACCTATGAGCAGACCAATATGACCAAATGAAGCAGCCTCCACTCCGGAAATAACCTCCTCAACTGAATCTATGAGGAGTTTCATCAGGTAAAGCGGAATCAGTGGAAGTAAGCCCTGAAGAAGAGTCAGCAGGAGATTGGCGATGGTAAGTCCCGGGCTGCTCTTCCAGACAAAAGAGACAGCTCTTCCCAGCATGATTTTTTTACTGTCGTTTTCGCTTTTCATAAGACTAATCTATAAAGCCTGCTCGGTAGAAATCAAGAGAAGGCTGGTGAAACACAAATCAGGGATGTATCAATTAAGCAATATGAAAAAAGCAGCGCTGCCAGACCCGATAACAATAGCTGCGTGCAGATGGCTCCTGTCCGGGGGAGTGTCCGGAGCGTACGCTGGACCTGATCCAGGCAGAACCCATGGACTTTCCCCTCTTCTGGCGAAGGAGACGGGACAAGGGAAGATCAGCCTTTTCACAGCAGCAGAATGGTTCCGCAGGGAAGAGATATTGCGTCCCGTTCTTGAGAGTATCTCAAAAGAGGGTATCAGACTGTGGGCTGTTAAAGGTTTTGATCTGGCCAGAAGCGTGTACCCTTTTCCCGGAGGAAGGCCGATGTGTGATGCCGATCTGTTCCTGAAAATAGAGGATCGGCAAAGAATTCTGAAGGTTTTTGATCAGTGCGGCTGGTCAAGAGGGTCTCCCGGGGACGGTATTTTCTCTTCAGGCATCGTGTCTGAGATGAAGATGTACAGGTACGGCACAATGGCTGAGCTGCACACTCACATATTCTATTTCCCTGCGACATTTCCCGGAAAGCTTCCAGCCGACCTGTTTGAGAACGGCAGGCTTCTGGAACCTGGTTTGACGGGTTTCGCCTGGCATAACGCTTTGCTTTTGGTACTTATTCATATGCTTACGAATAGCAGCATAAGACCTGTATGGTGGGTGGATATCTGCCTGCTGTGCAGGAAGGTTTCTGAAGCGGGCAGCTGGGATAAGTTCGCGCTGAATGCCTATGAAACCAGATTGAATGGAGCAATTGCATCTGCTCTTGCTGTTGCCGCCGATGACTTGCGAGCCCCGGTTCCCGGAAAAGTAGTTAGTGTCCTCAACAAGAATGTCAGCGGCGGAGACGATATACTGGAAAAACTCAGAATTGGACGGAAAGTGCCCACTCTGCTGAACCTGAAACACCTGACAGGCTGGAAGAAGGTTTCCTGGTTCTATGCTCTGCTCTGGCTTGTTCTAACAGGGCAGAAACCGCTGAGGAGGATTCAGGATTGAGCGATAAATCGGATGCTCTGAAACTGCTTCTGAAACGATTCCTGATCGCGCTGCCCTTTTTCGTAGTAAGTTTAATAATGTTCAAGAAAGGTTATCCCGTATCGTTGTTTGCTGTATTTCCGCTCGCTCTGTCGGCTTGTTTTATGGGGGAACCTCTTTCCATGCTGATTACGAATCCTTTAGGCGCGATATTCTTTCCAAAGTCCAGTAATCCGGAGATCAATCTGATGTTCAGCATGCCTGAAGCGAGAATAATGGAAGGCAGGTACGAAGAAGCTCTTGATCTGTTGAAAGAAATGATACCAAGAGATCCGCAGAGGCTCGAAGTATATATGAGGATCATGAATCTGGCGGTGAATCGCATGAAACAGCCTGAGACAGCAAGGGACGTTTTTCATATCGGCATGAAGAACATAAAGAATCTCAGAAACAGGAAAATACTCGCGCATGAATACAGAAGACTCATGCTTCTTTTCAGGGAAAGCACTCGATAACTACAGGGAACTCAGCAAACTGAATGACCATTGTACGACGAACAAGCAGGATACGACAGGCTATACTAGTACCTACTTGCAATAGTTAATGCTATGTGATATATTTGATGGGTCTGTTATATACGCATCAAGGAGGAAGCATGGCTTACACTTCGGTTTCAATTCATCTGACCGATGAGG
>JAIORS010000028.1 GCA_021108005.1 Candidatus Aegiribacteria sp. | reverse complement strand
GTTATCATTGAATATTGTCCTTCTTGAGAAAGTAGATCCTTGGAAAATCATCTGGATCAGTAACTGCAGCGACCATTCCGATTTCGTCTACCAAGAAGCTAATCTCAAGATGTCTTACCATTTCAGGAAGCACAGCTCTGTATGCCAGTTGTCCTTTATCATCCCAGATATCAAAATGATAGCCAGTATCGAAGTCGAATCTCTCTACCCAGAGGAAACCATCTTCATCTACACCAGCAATTGAAACCAGTCTTTTATATTGTGAGGGTTGGTAACCGCCTGCATAACCTCTATCGATTACAGCGAAAGATTCGTATTCTTCAATTTCAGTAAGAATCTGTTCTTCACTTTTTTCAAGTCGATCCACTTGGGCTGCTATTTCATAAGCCAAGGAGCCATCCGGATTGAATATCTTTATTATGTATTCAGTGAAGTCCTCTATGATATAGACCTGGCCGTTTCTGTCTGCATGGAATTCGATCACATCCAACATCCTAATTAACTCGTTGTGTTCTATTTCATCAATATTAAGCAGATAGTAATACACAGTAGGTTCTATGCTTGAATCATAACGTGCACAGTAATAGTATGTTACTAATTCTCCATCAAGCATGAGATTATCTCCATCAACCCCGATTATGGATGAGGAGTCGACTGCCCATAACTCCGGAGGAGGATCACTTTCACTTGATGGGAAGTATTCACCAAGATAATTAGCATGTTCATCATAGGTCATCAAATTGAGCTTCATGTAATCGGTTATCAGTATTCTGCCGTCACCCAGGGCACAAACTCCCTGCGCTCCCTGAAACTCTCCAGGACCGCTGCCGATTCTTAGAGCACGAAATGGTTCGCCATTCTCGGGAATAATTCTCAGGCATCCAGCAGCATTATCAAGAAGCAATAGGGAACCATTTGGATGATAACACATTGATGTTATTGAACCTATCATATTTACTGAATCACCGTTCTCAACACCAAATGAATCGACAAGAACAAGACTGTACTCAGCTATACTGTCAGCTGTAATAGGTAAGGTGTCTGAGCTAGAACCACATGCAGTTGCCAGGAATACCGATATCGAAGCTGAGAGTATTGTGAAGATTTTCATTTTCCTCCCTATGATAATGTAGAGTTGACCTGCACAAGTGATGACCAAGCCCATTCTCAAGCGTTTGTGGCAGGTTCATTCAGTTGTTCGCAATTCTATTTCTTTCATGCAATTGAAAACATTCAAAATGTTCTCAATCAATTATTTCTAACGTATATTGCCTGAAAATATCGTCCTTCTCCAATTATTGATTCAGGTGATGCAAATAATCCTTCTTGAACAAGATTCTCATTTACATTTCCGAGTATCTGATGCCATAACTCATTCGCGATTTCTTTTTCATCTACCCCATGCGACAATGCAGATAATCCTTGCATTCTACCTTTTAGATTGCCGAATTCGCTTGCTATCGCATCCCCGATTAACTCAATCAAGTAATTTGAGATATCATCTATCAGTTTTGCATCATCTGCATCAAACAATGGAACTACTATTTTTACCCTACCAGATTCATCCATTTTGATGTACTTCAGCTCTTCAAGGAATTTTAGAGCATCATTCTCTTCATTCGAAAAGGATGGATCTGATTTCTCAGCACGTAATACTTTGGTAATTATTTCGGCACACACCTCAGTTAAATGCTTATTCTGCTGCTCAAGAATGTGAATATAGGAGGAATTCAGACTCAAATTTGGAGTAACATCTGCGAGTCGCGAGGTTAGTTGTCTCATGAATCTGAACATGTCATGTCTATTGCCATTACCGTCCCCGAAGCTCGCGAATTCAACACCAGCTGCTATTTTACGGTTGCGGCTGCAAAGTATCTTGTCACTAGAGCATGCTACAATTTCGTTCTGTTCAAAACCAACAAGAATGTAGTCTCTATTATCGTACTGGGGTTTTGAGGTGCTTAAAATACCTCTCTTGTTGAAGTCAAAGAAAGTAGTTCCATCAAGAATGTCACAACCAATAACGTGATATAAGATTCTGCCATATCCAAATTCATCCAAGCATTTTATCCTGGAGGCAAGATTCAGGATTGCCTGCTTATGTCTCATAATTTTCTGTGTTAACCTGAGGGCAATCGCTTTGCTGAGATTGTCTATTATGTGAAGATCCTTCTCTAATACAACACAGAAAGATACCGAATATCTGTTCTGTTTTTTCGTCACCATGCCGATTTTTTCCATATTGGACAGTAAATCATCAAAATTAGCCGGGTCAGTGTTTAATTTCGATGCAATATCATATTTTGTTAATTCATAGCTATTTGCATTCGCGATTTCAAACAGTATTTCAGGAGCCCATTTCTGCTCATACAAATAAATAGGATTGTGCTTATTGAATTCTCCAGGATCATTGTAGGAATACAAATCTATCCTTCGGGACATGGTGTTTCCTTCTCCGTTTCTATAATTAAAAATAGCAAAAGTAGTTCACGAAGTATTTCGCTTGCGAACGATCTAAATCAGCAGACTGCGATGCACTATTGCCAGATGCTAGAACCGCAGTTCTGCTGCATTTTGTTGTTCGCAAAACAATTTCTTAGTTATCTTGCCGGCTGTCATTCCAATGCATTGCTCTATCATGCCAGTAATTAGGATGTCGCCGCAGGTGCATAACTGCAATGATTTGCACCACGTCACTCTGAATTCTATAGATGATACCATAGGGAAAGCGATGTACAAAATAATGATAAATTCTTTGCTTCTTATCACGGAATGGCCATATAGTTGGTGATTGGCGAATGGTATTGATGGCGTTGTCTACTTCCTTGAGAAAATCTATGCCAAGATTCTCGGCACGTTCTTCGTACCATGTTCGGGAGTGTTCCAACTCAGCATAAACATCCGGGTGTACATCAACTTTGTGCATGGGCATTTTTGTAAAGACGATCTCTAACTTCTTCCCATGGAATGCATTTAACAACACCCTTGTCTATTTCGCTTAAGCGCTTATCTATTTCCTGTTGCCAAGCTTGTTCAACATTAGGCTCTGTCTTTATATCCAGACTTGCAATAAGAACCTCGGCTATTCGAGCTCTATCCTTTTCCGGTTGTTGTAACGCGCTATTTAGTATTTCATTTGTGATTGCTGCAGCCATGTGGAATTCCTCCGTATACGTTTTAGAAATAGCATAATACTGCTAAAACTTGTTTCATTGACATTATGCTTAATCTCATAATTAATACAATAGTCAACTTGGTCATCCCCGCCAAATGGAATATGTACTGAAACAATTGAACCTATATAAATTCTATCATAGATATTTCACTTAATACAATTTGCCTTTGATTCTTGCGAACGCTCTGCATAACCAGAACAGTATTGACAAGCCAAGAACATCGCGTTGTTTCTGGTTGATGCGGTTGTGTGTTCTTATTAGGCGAATACGAGCCGACGGCCTTTCGGCTCAGGGATGGGATCTCCAAACTCCTTGGCTGTGTCGAGCCAGAGCTTTTCTGCTAATTTTGCATTGGCTAGTGCCTTTTCCTGAGTATCGCCATGAGCAACACAGCCTGGAAGCTCTGGGATTTCAGCAACAAAGGAATCGTCCTCAGCACTCCAGAAAATGATAATCTCATATTTGTCCATTAGTCCTCATCTCTAAGCTTGTACTTCAATATAATATCACGAATCTGCCTAACCTGGTAGGGCTTAGCATTGTTTCCGCTTCTCTGAAGATTTGGCCTTTCGACGATATCAGCCCTCCTGAATACATTGTGGCTACCGCGAGTTCTTCGCGCAAATCCAAGCCGCTCAAGCAGACCACATAGATCGTCGAAACTGATGTCAGCATCGCTCGATCCTCTTAGGATACTGTCCAGTAGCTTATCCCATTTCGTCATTTACGGAATATTCTCCATTCGTTTGATATTCAGTTTCTATTTCACATAACGCTCTGCATAACCAGCACAGATATTACTCAGATTCATAACTTTGCATTTGTGACTGGTTCATGCAGTGGTTCACCCTTTATTCATAGTGAGTCCACATACGAAGAACCTTGACTGTTTTCTGCTCCAAAAGAACTTGGTAGACAAGTCTATGTTGAATATTTATGCGTCTTGAGCAAGCGCCAGATAAATCACCAACGAGCTTTTCGAAGGGGGGAGGGGTTCTAAAGGGATCATCCTTGATAATCATGAGGAGATATTCTGCCTTTTCTTTGAACCCTGAGCTTGCTAGTTTTTTCGCATCCTTTTTTGCTTGCTTTGTGAAGACAAGCCGCCAACTCACCAGTCAAGCTCCTCATCACACTCATTAACGGGTGTGTTTATGCCGTCTTTGATAGACTCACGCATGCCGGGTATGCTTGTAAGGTAAAGAGTTTCCTGAATAGCCCGCCAATCGTCTTCTCCGATCAGAACGGCGGAGTTTCTTTTTCCAGCGATTTGTACCGGCTCATGCGATTGAGCTACCTCATCCAGCAACTTGTAAAGTCGCCTTCTTGCTTCGGTTACTGTCACATTGGTCATTCCGCATCTCCATTCGTACGGAATATCGTACGTTTCTTTGTATCTGTCAATCTCTGGTGAACGCTCTGCATAACCAGAACAGTATTCACATAGGCTAAGAACATTGTCGCTGTTTCTGGTTTATGCAGTTGATAAACTAGAATTGCCTTCCAAAACAGGAAATGCCTTCTCAATATCTTCGATCAAATTTGTATCCTGAAGTTCCAGTTGTCTCCAGATTCGGTCTCCTATGAAGTAGAGAGATGTCCTATTTGGGCTTTCAAAATCGTTTCCACCATCGTTTTCTGTGATACTATTCATCCGAAGGATTTTGTTTTCAATGAACCTAGCGAAACCTTCCTTCCAGATTTGCCATATCATGTACTCATAGTGAATAACTTCAAGTGTTGATTTAAGGTTTGAGAGTGCTTTCAGAATTTCATGATAATCTAACTTGGAGATGTTTTGGATGAGTTTTATGTAATCAGGGTTAGTATATGGAAATGCGTGATTGATCTCCCACATATAATCTCCGGAACTGAATGCGCGTTGATGTATCTCAAGTTTACCTTTCAAGTCCTGTTCACAGGTTTTGTCCTGATAACAGTGGACAAATTCATGAAGGATTGTCGCATAGAAATTCGATTCTTCCAGGCAACAGGGAGTTATAATACAGTAGCAATCTTCTGAATTTTGTTGTTATGGCTCTATCTATCTCAGTAAACACAATCCTGTTGTTTCGGTAACTCCTCCGGATTGAATCCTGCAGAGGTACAAACCGGCAGGAACCCCGTTTCCATGATGATCCGTTCCTTCCCAGCATA
>JAIORS010000027.1 GCA_021108005.1 Candidatus Aegiribacteria sp. | reverse complement strand
TTGACAAGAATCAGATTCCAAATATGCAAAACGTCAATATTGAGCGTTTTGAATCAATCAACGAAGAAAATATGGCTGAACAGATACTGAAGATGGGTTTCAAAAAGTATGACGACGCAACATACTATGAAACCGTGGGAACGGTGGATGGTAGGCGTTATGTCATGATATTTAACCCGGAAATGTTCAAAGATCAGAGAAAATCCCGAAAAGAACTGATAAAGAGAGCGAAAGACTATCTGGACAAGGAGAACAAAGCGTTGTCCAAAGCGAAAAAAAGCAGAAACAGAGACAAAACAAGAGGTAGAATTGACAAACAACTCACAACAATGAAAGCAAAGAACTTTGTGGACTATGATCTCGAACCTCTGGTAATAAAAGCAGAAGGGAAAGAAATTAACAGCTTCCACATCGTTCCAAAAGAAACAGATAATAACAGAGAAGCGATTAAGAAAGCAGAGCGAACCGATGGGTTATGGACAATTGTTACAAATACTACCGGTAACAAGGATGATAAGAACAGATTCACAGAAAAAAAACTGATTCAGGCATACCGAGACAAGAACCAGATCGAACAAGCATTCAAAGATGTGAAATCATTCATCAAGATACAGCCATTCAATGTCTGGACTCCAAAACACGTCAGAGCACATTACACAATATGCATACTCTCCTACCTGCTGGATATCACGATCGCAAACCGCCTGAAGGAGGTGGATATTGGAGTGAAAAGTACGCAAAAGGTGTACGATATATTGAAAGACGGGATAATCGGGAACATAACAATAAAAAGTACAGGCGACGAGTTTCTTAAGCTAATGAGTCTTCAATCACAGCAGAAAGAGATATTGAAGTTGTTTCAAAGCGAAAACATCGTAAAGAAGCGATATTTGAAATCAATAGGAATTAAGTGAAGAAGAATACGACCAAGAAACAGCGGAAATTTTAGAGGCATGCAGCCCCACGCTGCTGGTTTTGATTTTTGGGTGGGAAACTTGGGCTATA